>JANYDR010000459.1 GCA_025363495.1 Cyclobacteriaceae bacterium
GTTCCGCCATTTGGAGTATTAGCTGAGACAGCAGGCGGTACAAATCCTTACTTCGCAACCGGGGCCGGTGGTTTTTTGCAGGCTGTGTTAAATGGGTTTGGTGGTTTGACAATCAGTGATGCTGGTGTTACACAAATTAAGACCCGTATCCCATCCAATTGGAAGTTATTGGAAATAAGAGGAGTAGGGGTAAATAAAACTACTTATTCTGTTAAGTAATGATTGTTTCGTTTTAATTTTAAGAATGAAGACTATAGTAAGTTTCGTGGTTTGTTTTCTCCTCTTGTTTGGTTGCTCGACTGAGACAAAGGATTATCAGGTAAAAATAAACAGTCCTGAGTTTCTTCATCGGGCAATGAAGGAGATTACTGACAGGATTGTTCATGATATATTTTCTCCGCCGGTGGCAAGTCGTATTTATGCTTACGCCAGCGTGGCTGCTTATGAAGTTATTCGCCAGTCGGACCCTAACTTTGTAACGCTCGCAGGTCAGCTTCATGGATTGGATTCAGTTCCTAAGCCTGATCCTTCAAAAAAAATCAACTTCAATCTTGCCTCTGTTCATGCAACATTGAAAATCGGCAAGACACTTATTTTCTCTGAAGATAAGATTGAAGAATTCTATAAAAAGATAATGGATGAAGTCCGGGATACTGGAGTTCCTGATGATGTTTTTGAAAATTCAATAGAATATGGCGATAAAGTTGCCACTCATATTCTTGCATGGGCCTCAAAAGATAATTACAAACAAACCCGATCATTCCCTAAATTTTCTATACAGAGCGATGCTGCCTCCTGGAAGCCAACACCACCGGCATACATGGATGCTGTTGAACCAAATTGGAACAAAATAAGGACCTTTGTTATTGATTCTGCTTCCCAGTTCAAACCCTCAACGTCTCCGAAATTTTCTATTGATAAAGCGAGTATTTTTTTTGCGGAAGCTAACGAAGTATATCAAATAGGAAAGAGTCTCACGGATGAGCAGCGAAAGATTGCAAGCTTCTGGGATTGCAATCCTTTTGTGATGAATGTGAAAGGTCATGTCATGTTTGCTACCAAGAAAATATCTCCGGGAGGGCATTGGATTAACATTACCAGAGTTACCTGTACAATGGCAAATGCTGATTGCGTTCATTCGGCAGAAGCGTACGTTCGAGTTGCACTTTCCCTGGTCGATGGTTTTATCGGCTGTTGGGATGAGAAGTACAGAAGCAAAGTGATTAGACCCGAAACGTATATCAATCAATATATCGATGAAGGATGGATGCCGCTTTTACAAACTCCACCTTTTCCTGAATTCCCATCCGGCCACAGTGTAATTTCGACTTCGGCGGCGGTTGCTTTAACAGGTCTTTTCGGTGATAATTTTACCTATACTGATTCAACGGAAACTGAATTCGGTCTTACAGCCAGGTCTTTTAAATCGTTCAATGAGGCGGCGACTGAAGCCTCATTAAGCCGGATTTATGGAGGCATACATTATCGTCCTGCGGTTGAAAAAGGAGTGGAACAGGGGCGGGCCATCGGGACTTTTATTCTTAATAAGATAAGAACGCGTAAGTTGTTGACTGCCGTTAAGTAATGATTTGATTTTAATTTTTCTCGGGTCATTCAAATGAATTTTAGTTGTCGGTAACCTCAGAAACTAATTTGTCAGACATATGAATTCATACATGGCAGAATTTTTTGGAACGATGCTTCTCATTATCCTGGGAGAAGGTGTAGTGGCTGGAGTAGTACTGAAAGGAACAAAATCAGAAAATGCGGGATGGCTAACCATTGTTATTGGATGGGGACTGGGCGTTTCTTTGGCAATTTATGCAGTAGGCGGAATCAGCGGAGCGCATCTTAATCCTGCTCTTACTCTGGCATTCGCACTCAGAGGTGACTTCCCCTGGAGTGATGTTGGAGGATATATCGCTGCACAATTTGCAGGAGCGTTTGCTGGTGCTTGTGTTGTATGGCTCCATTTCCTTCCTCATTGGAAACGGACAGACGACCCTGGCGCGAAGCTCGCTGTTTTTTGTACAGCACCCGCCATCAGAGGTACTTTTTCTAATTTGATAAGTGAGATCATTGCTACTGGCGTATTGGTAATTGGATTATTATTCATTGGGCCGAATGAATTTACTCAGGGTCTGAAACCGCTTGTGGTGGGACTTCTGATTGTTTCTATTGGATTAAGTCTTGGAGGTACAACTGGTTTTGCTCTTAATCCTGCCCGTGATCTTGCTCCAAGGATTGCTCACACTATCCTTCCGATTTCCGGCAAAGGATCTTCCGATTGGAGCTATGCATGGATACCTGTCGTGGGTCCAGTTTTAGGTGGCGTCTTGGGTGTATATATCTATCAACTTTTCTTTAACTGATGGCAGCGAAATATATCATCGCGCTTGATCAGGGAACAACCAGTTCCAGGGCAGTATTATTTGATGAGAATGGTCAGATAAAAGGTATTGCTCAGCAAGAATTCGGTCAGATATTTCCTCAATCTGGATGGGTTGAGCATGATCCTGAAGA
>JANYDR010000506.1 GCA_025363495.1 Cyclobacteriaceae bacterium
CCCGATGCGGAATCAAGAATAATCTTATCTTTCTTGGCATTAATCACAACGCGATCACTATTCAGAATGGCTTGATTATTTTGCAGTGTTTTTGGATAGTCAGGCACACTAACGCCATGAATCTGACTATCTTTGGTAGAAAAATTCAATTTAACCAATTGATCCGACACCATCCATAGTGATGTGGCATCTTTGTTAATATCTTCGATTACCAATCCAAATATTGTATCAAGAGTTTTTTTTGCCTTGGGATCGGCACCTACACGAATAATAACATTGGGTGATTGATCAACAGTTGATGCAAGAAATGGCTTGTTACCATCTGTCCACGATGATCCAAATCGAATAGATGCACCGGAACGGCCTTCAAGAATCACGTCACCTTCGGTATGCTTTAATCGATACACATCAGGCAAATCTTTAAAGTAGTGACCTATCGTGTTATTATTGCTCTCAGTATTTCCAACTGTGATAGATGGTCGATTGGATGTATACTCCTTACTTACATCCTCGTGCGTTTTTTGTGGCTTATTCTCATTTAATAGTTCACGAATATCTTGGGTAGTTACTCTATTTGAAACATTGAATGTAGCCAGATACCACCAACGTTTCATTGACCGGAAGATATAAACTATCTCACCACGAAACGGATATTGGTTGATATTCGAAAACATCGGATATGCCCACGCAAACGTATGATCTGGCATAAGATCATCAGATCGAAGCTGGAATTTGATCATACCCACATTGAACCCGTCGCCACTTTTATATAAATCATGATCATCGTTTGTAATCACATCAAGTACCAACGCTTGTTCGAACTGCGCATCGTCAACTTGAAAACCCAATCCGGCGGGCGGTGTTGGGGATAGCGGGTTGTAGTCGTTTGGAATTGTTTTACGAACTGTGCTTTTCATTACGAATATCCTGATTTATCGGCGCTATCGGTTGTTCGATGGGCCAAGGCTTCGGGGCTGCCAAACTATTCCGAACAATTTGTAAATCTTTATCAACTATCGGTTCGATAATTTTCATTTCTGAGAGCGCATTTGTCACCAAACGTTCCTTTTCATCATCCGTCATAAATCCATCAGGATCATCCGATGGATTTTTCTGATATGCTTCGGCCGAAATCATCCGCTGGACAACCGTGGCAACCTTGACCAACTGTTCGTCGTTCTTGACACTGACATCATAAAACTCACGTATTAGGGGCGCAAGCATAACGGCGTCCTCAGCAGATTTAATAAATCCGGTTAGCTGAGTGATGACGCCGAGTATGGTGGTGCGCTTACTCAAAGCATTGTCGTGAATATCTTTGAGTATATCTGTAAGTTTCTTGCCCTCAAAAACTTCGGTATCTTTCATAGGAATCCCCCGTGTCTATAAATAGACTAGAATTCCTCTTTTGACCGACTTATAGATAGGAGAAAAACTTGTTTTCCCCTTCGGTTATGCGCCCTTCCGATTTATACTGTTGAAGATGCCTAAGTACGTGAATGCGCATTTTATTGACGACTTTTGTAATATACGAAGTTTTACAATCGGTCATTTCTCGTATCATCAAATATAACGCCTTCTTGTTGTAGTTCTCGATACGATCGGCACGTCTGAATAATTCAATGACCGCTGAGGCTATTTCTATGTCCCGCTTCTTCTTGAAGATTCGAGTGATATTGGCATCCCAATAAGATATCATCAACTTAACGAATTCTCTGGAATCTTCCTGTTCATCTATCGACGGAACTTGCAGATCTACCATTTCTTCCAAGGAGACATAATTCTCGTTAGTTGTGTCAGATAAATATACCGATCTCTTTTCTTGCTTATAGCCGTTGGTATTATGATGAATCAAGTAATTCTTAGCAATAACCGAAAAATACGAAAACGATTTGTTTTGTTCTCCATCCTCTCGAACCGGCTTGTACTTTGATAAATTGATAACGAGAAAACTCACAACTTGCTTCTTTGTCTCGTCAAAACCACCACTCATATACGGGAACTTGAATCGATTAATTATGCTTTCGGCCATTTTATCCAATGGGAAATTCAAATAATCACGAAAAATCTGTTCTCGTTCGTCGGAATCTTCACTGGCATTGTATTTAACAACCCAATCATCCAATTCGCGTGGCCAGTAAACACCGGTGGATGT
>JANYDR010000533.1 GCA_025363495.1 Cyclobacteriaceae bacterium
ATTTGGAATCCAGGCGGCTACAAATGGGCTGATTTCTCCGGCTTCTGCAAAGGTTCGTGACAGCATGAAGAACAGGATAAATATAAAGGCAAGGACAAATCCTAGGGCTATCTGAAGTCCAGTGCCGCCACGGGTTTTGCGGGATGAAACCACTACGCCCATAAAGACCAGTACAAAGGTTGTAAATGGCGTGGCGTAACGGACTTGCTTTTCTACCTCATACATTTGCACGCCCGTGGCACCCCTGAATTTTAGTTTGGCAATGTGAGCGTTTAATTCCGGCATGGTCATTCCATCATAACTTCGTTCCTGTGCCTCAAAATCTTTTGGGGAGATGGCAAGCGTTGTATCCATTGAATTGCCGGATTTCTGTAAAAGAGATAAATCACTGCTGGAAGTAGTGCTGAAGACTTCGTTCACTTTTTTTAATTTCCAATAGCTAAGCTTCCATTTTTGTTTTACCGAATCCCAGCGGATGTTATCCGCGGTTAGTTTTTCCATCAATTCATTATTCTCAAAGCGCTCCAGGGAGAACTGATATCCTGTATTTGAAACGTTGTTATAATTCTGGATAAATAAATACACGTTGGGCGACATCTGCAGGTGGATGTTACGGGCGTCAAAGTAATATCGATTATTAAAGTACTGAAGCTCGAATGCCAACCTTGATTTTGTTGCCTGTGGAATCACCCATCCGTTCAATACAAAGCTGATGGACCCGATAACAACGCAGGCCATTAAATAAGGAAGGAGAAAACGCCGAAAACTTACGCCGCTGCTTAGTATGGCAATGATCTCGGTGTGTCCTGCCATCCGTGAAGTAACATAGATGATGGCAATAAATACGGTGATAGGAGTGATGAGTCCTGCCACCCATGGGATAAAGTCAAGATAATAACCAAAAATTGCCTTACCGCTCAAATTAAATTTGGCAAACTTGTCCATCTTCTCTGTAATATCAATCACAGTAATGATGGCCATAAGGATCAGTACCACGAAGAAAAAAGTGGACAGGATCTTTTTTAGAATATAGCGATCAATAATTTTCATGCTTCTACATTCGCTGCGATACCACTTTCACCATTTTGTTTTTCCATTCTGCAAAAACCCCCTCTTCAATTTTCTGTCTCGCCTGCTTTACGAGCCAAAGATAGAATGTGAGGTTATGGATAGAAGCAATTTGCGCGCCTAGAATTTCCTTACTGATGATCAGATGCCGCAGGTAGGCTTTTGAATAAAAAGTGCTCACGTGGCCTCCTAATCCTGTATCCAATGGAGAAAGATCTTCTTTCCATTTTTCGTTCCGGATGTTGATGATACCCTCTGTTGTGAACAACATGCCATTTCTGGCATTCCTGGTTGGCATTACGCAATCGAACATATCCACACCCAATGCAATTGATTCAAGTATATTTTCCGGAGTGCCAACACCCATCAGGTAGCGGGGCTTTTCCAGAGGAAGAATTCCACAGACAAGCTCGGTCATTGCATACATATCTTCATGAGGTTCTCCCACTGATAATCCTCCAATTGCATTACCCTCCAGATTTTGCTCAGCAATAAATTCTGCCGATTGTTTTCTTAGGTCGGGATAAACACTTCCCTGTACAATAGGAAAAAGTGTTTGCTTATATCCATATAATGGCGAGGTGCTGTGAAAGTGTTTCACACATCGCTTTAGCCAGTCGTGTGTGATCTTTAACGATCTCCTGGCGTAATCATATTCGCACGGATAGGGAGTACATTCGTCAAGGGCCATAATGATGTCGGCACCGATTGTACGTTGAATGTCCATTACTCCTTCGGGGCTAAAAAGATGAGTTGACCCGTCAATATGTGATTTGAAGGTGACGCCTTCGTCCTTGATTTTTCTGTTTTCAGAAAGTGAATAAACCTGGTAGCCGCCGCTGTCGGTAAGAATTGGTCGTTGCCAACCATTGAACTTATGTAATCCACCAGCTTTTCGAAGCACGTCCAGCCCTGGTCGCAGGTAGAGATGATATGTATTTCCAAGAATTATTTTGGCGTCAATATCTTCTTGTAATTCACGCTGATGGACGGCTTTAACGGAGCCGGCAGTGCCCACAGGCATAAAAATAGGTGTTGGTATATCGCCATGACTGGTAGAAACTACCCCTGTTCGGGCGCGTGATTGCGGGTCTTTTGATAGAATACGAAACTGCATCGACGCAAAGATAAGATTCATTGTACTCTTTCATCTCCTTTGTTGAAACCTGGTCGAATTAACCTTCCATCATTGCGCAATTCATATATATTTGCCGATTCAAAAAAGTTATCCATTTGCTTACAACATTTATTATTAGTGCCTGGATTATTCTTGGAATTCAACTGATCTACCTGATTGGTTTCATTGTTGCTTTCTCACGCAAGAGGGAAACAGTAGAGGAGGATGGTGTCGTACCTGTTTCGGTAATTGTTTGTGCTCATGATGAAGAGGAGAACCTGAGAGTACTAATACCTTTATTACTAAGGCAGGACTACCCTGAGTTTGAAGTTATAATAGTGGAAGACCGGTGCAATGATGGCACTTTTGATTATTTGCTGGGGGCGACGAAGCTTGATTCCCGGTTAAAAATGGTGCGCGTCCGGCATTTACCCGAACACCTGAATGGGAAAAAATTTGCATTAACTCTAGGCATCAAAGCTGCGTCGTATGATTGGGTATTGCTTACAGATGCAGATTGCAAACCGGCGAGCAATCATTGGATAAAATCGATGGCTGCGCATTTTGGGGCCGACAAACAAATCGTTATCGGGCATTCACCATATGTAAAATCTCTGACCTACCTGAATGCTTTTATTCGTTTTGAATCGCTTCTTACCGGAATTCAGTTTATTGGATTGGCATTGTTGGGG
>JANYDR010000558.1 GCA_025363495.1 Cyclobacteriaceae bacterium
GCTCAACTTTTTGAAGCTCTGCTAAAAGTCTTCAAATATCAATTTTTCCTGAAAATGAGTTTTTAAGGGACGACTAATTAAAGGCAATTTAAAGGTGATTGTTTCGGCTTCAGAGAAACTCTCATTATCCAAACGACGATCTACTCTCGATTGAATCTGATGAAGGGTAACGATATAAATTCCATAATACCCAACTGCATTATAGAGAAATACAAAAATCAACCACAATGCTATTGTCCTTCTCACTTATCCTCATTGACGACCAATTCAAAGTTGAAAAACAGATTACAATTCAGTGATTATTTTCCACATTAATCAGGAGCGTGGGATAGACGGCAACACTAAAAATATATTTTATAATATGATTATCGGTGATCGTAAATATAATTTGGTAATTGGTCTACAAGAAACTTTACTTGATCGCTTGTTCAATCAACAAAAATCATATTTCAGAATGCTTCACGGTAAACAGGTAGGAATAAGATAAGTAAATTACCTACATGCGACCTCTGCTGTTAATTTTATGATCCATCACGCAATGACCTAATAGCAGAGGATTATTACGAAACGTCAATTAGGAAATATTCACTTTCGTTAATCCTGGAAAAGTCTGCATCCGCAGTGTTGAAAGCGGGTGCTCGAAAAGAGAAACCTATACCTTCATCGCTTGCACAATAATCGCATCCTGCATTGGTTTCAGTATGAAATCATCTTAAGCGAATTCAAGAACTTTCTTCCGCGATTAATTCTACCATTAATCTCAAATGTAACTACGCCTCCACCGGACTTCATTTGATTCTGCAAGATGATATTCTGAATGTGAAGTCACGATGGATAGCACTCGCCTCACCTATAACCTCCAATAATTTAAGCTCGGCCAAGGCTTGTCTAAGTTATGTTCAAATGCTGTTTATGATTTTTCCGGTTCAAATCCGGTCGTAATCCGGTCATTGTCCGGTAACTCGGAGTAATTTATGCGTTTCAGTGGCGGATTCGATGTTTTCCGTCCACTGAATTGGGTTCATGGCAAAATTTGAAGGCTTTCATGCCCGGAAACGTACCCTACACCTTCATGGCCTGCTCAATATCCGCAATCACGTCCTGCATTGCTTCCAGTCCAACTGATATACGTATCAATCCTGGAGTTATTCCAACTGCTGCACGTTCCGCATCGGTAAGTTTCGAATGTGTTGTTGACGCAGGATGAGTAGCAATCGTTCTTGTGTCACCAAGATTTGCTGAGTGTGAAATCATCTTCAGCGAATTCAAAAACTTTCTTCCGCGATCAATTCCACCCTTAATCTCAAATGTAACTACACCTCCACCAGCCCTCATTTGCTTCTTTGCGAGATCATACTGGGGATGTGAAGGCAGGAATGGATACTTAACCAATATAACTTCCGGATGAGCCTCCAGGTGTTTCGCAAGAAGCAGAGCGTTTTCGCAGTGACGGTCCATTCTCACAGCGAGCGTCTCAAGGCTCTTGGATAGTACCCACGCGTTGAACGGTGACATGGAGGGTCCTGTATGACGCGCGAAAAATCTTATCTCTTTTATAAGTTCTTTTGTTCCTAACACAGCACCTCCTACAACACGTCCCTGACCATCAATGAATTTTGTCGCTGAATGTGTGACCAAATGAGCACCCCACTTCGCCGGATTCTGGAGATAGGGAGTAGTGAAGCAGTTGTCAACGTTAAGAATAACATTATGCTTCTTCGCCAATCCTCCGAGCCATTCCAGATCGATGATATCCAGTGCCGGATTGGAAGGAGTCTCCACAAAAATCATCCTGGTATTTGGAAGTATCTTCTTCTCCCATTCTTCGGGAGCATCCGTTATGTCTGCATAGGTGTAACTTATCCCAAATTTTGGAAAGATGGCTGTAAGAATCTGGTGCGTAGATCCAAATACTGATCGTGATGCAAGAACGTGATCACCGGACTTCAGCAATCCAGCCATGCTGATATACATAGCCGCCATGCCAGATGCAGTCGCTATTCCATCTTCCGTCCCCTCGAGAAGGCATAGCTTATCAATAAACTCAGTACTATTTGGATTGGAGAACCTTGTATAAATATTTCCCTGCAATTCATCCGCAAACAAGGCACGAGCCTGCTCTGCATCTTCAAATACAAAACTGGAGGTCAAGTAAAGTGGTACAGAATGTTCACGATGCTGGGACCGTTCGTGTTGGGAACGTATCGCGTTCGTTTCAAAATTAGTGGAATCACTCATGAATTCAGGATTTCAAAGCTATGTGTGACCTTCGCGGTCTTTTCAAGTGTTTTGGCTACAGAACAGTATTTTTCAACTGACAAAACTACTGCTTTCTTTACTTTATCCTCATCAAGGTTTCCATAAAAAGTGAAATGAACATGCGCTTCTGTAAAAAGGGATGGCACAGCATCTGTCTCCCGCTCGCCCGTAATAGTTATCTTCAAATCTTCCAGCGGCTGCTTTTGTTTTTTCAGAATTGAAATAATATCAATAGCACTGCAACCGCCAAGGGCCGCGAGCAACATTTGCATCGGACGAAAGCCATGATCGGTGCCTCCAATATCAGGCGAAGCGTCAATATGCACTTTATTTCCATTCTCATTTACAGCCTCCATCCAGAAGCCATCATTTAACCGATTGATTTCTATTTTCATGTGTTTTGTTCCAAAATAAACTTCCAATTACTAACGATATGATACTGATCACCGTTGCTGGCACCAGGCTTGGTATTCCTGATTCATACCCGAATTCAAAAAACATCCAGGCCGTAAATCCGGAAAACATGGAAATGATGGCCCCAGGTCCATTTGCTTTCTTCCAATACAATCCAAAGGTTAAAGCAGCAAAGAGTGTTACAAGACTTAACACGGAAGACTCCCCTACAAGTTCATAAATATCAGAGCGAATACAGGCCATTATAGTAGCCGTAATGCTAAAAAGCAAGACAGAACCACGTGTTAAAAGAAGCATCCGTTTATCCGATAATTTTTCTTTTAATAAAGGTCGCACAAGGTTCTCTGAAAATATAGCAGCTGGTGCAAGCATTGCTGAGCTTGTGGTACTCATGATCGCGGAGAGCAGTGAACCAAAAAATAAAATCTGCACTCCCAAACCTGTATGTTGCAATACCATATACGGCAATGTCAGTTGAGTATCCCCCTGCAACTGGTCAGGATAAAGTTGCTTCGTACATAAACTTATAAATAATGGAAGCATCGCTATCGTTAGATAGAGAATGGCAGCATAATAACAAGACCTCACAGCAGTAGTTGCTGATCCCGATGACATTGAACGCTGAAAGACGTCCTGAGATGGAATGGAGCCAAGGCCCAGCACAGACCAGGCCGCTACATACGCCGTAACTTCACTCCAACCTGGCTTTGGCAAAAAGCGAAAATTCTCCGGCGGCACTTCACTTAGTACGGCACTAACACCACCTGCCTCCTTGCTTAACACAACCGCCAGTACCATCAATCCAACAATAATAATAATGCTTTGAATAAAATCCGTGATCGAGATCGCCCACATCCCACCGATATAAGTATAGAATGTTACAACTATTGCACTAATAACCACTCCATGCCATACAGCAAGGCCGGTAACAACGTTGAGGATAAGTCCCATCGCAACGAGCTGCGCAGCGATATATCCAATATAAGGTGGCGCAAGAAATACACTTGCTACCAGTTCCGTGTGGTGACCATAGCGGACTTTAAAAAAGTCACCTAGTGTGAGCAAGTTCATGTTATACAATTTTCTTGCGAAGAACAATCCAAAAAGCACAAGGCATAGCGCTGCGCCAAACGGATCTTCAATGACCGCAAATAATCCGCCCCGCAGAAATTCAGATGATGCACCAAAAACAGTCTCCGATCCAAACCAGGTCGCAAACAATGCAGATGAACTTAATAAGATCGGCAAGCTTCTTCCGGCAAGCATGAAATCACCTGAAGTTTTTACCCTACTGGATGCCCAATACCCGACGAGTACTGTGAGTATGAGATATCCTATGATCGAGAAGAGGAGCAATTACGCGCGTTTCGGTAAAAATAAGAGATTTATTATTTCTTCTTCTTAATTTGAAACGTCCTCGTAATATTAAAACCCAAATGAATATCGCCGCTAAAGAAATCCCCTGCCGTCTCCGTCAGGTAAGCACGTTCTGTAAGTCCGCGTGAGTTGGTCATCACCAATTGAAATACGTGACCGCCCGTTTCAATGTCAATTCCAAAACCAAGTGGATTATAATATGGGTTGCCCTGAGGAACGTCCACGCGATAATAGTATTCAGTTGTCAGTGACACACTTCTGGAAACCCTTAAGCGGCCACCTATTCCCATTGCCACCTGATCATTCTTCTCCATAGTTCTGTCTACGGTATTTTTATGAACAATACTTGGCATCAACTGAAATGAAAACATAGAATTGAATTTCCTTGCGATCAGCAATTGACCAGTATAAGACATCCTGTCTTCAAGTTGAATATCGTAGGTGGCGTCCTCTTTTCTCGGAGTCGTTCTTACGGCTGCAATACCAAATGCTGTTAAGGTAAAAGGCATATTCCTCGCCCCGGAACTTTGACGAAGTACTTTATACCTCAGATATGCATCCATCGTCTTATCAACAGAATTTCTACCAACACCAACACCCAATCTATCGGTAACGCCATATTCAAGTCCAAGGCGAGTGTAAGCCTCATCTAATCCAAAAAGCCCGTAAAGACCTGTGTTGATTGCACCAAAGCGATGAGCGAAAATAAACTCAAGCTCACCTTTTCCTTTTGTCTCAATCGTCTGTCCATTAATTAACCGCGTACTTTTAAACGTTGAACCGGTATAGTTAATGGTGGGTTTGGCCTCCTTTTCGAGTTCGCTCAAAAGATCCTGTGACTTAGCAATGAATGATAGGATCATTAAACCAAAGAAGATGCTATTTCTTTTCATGGGGAATGAAGGTAAAGTCAAGAGATACTTCAACTTGTTCAGCGATATTCTTCCAAAGTAATTGAGGACGAGTAACAGAATAATCTTCTAGTTTTACGATAAATCTTGACTTCAGCAGTACTTTGTTGCCCACTACTTCCAACGTTCCGGGTACATCGATTTCTTTCGTAACCCCATGAATCATTAGCTTACCGCTGGCCTTCACAGATTGAGTTCCACCGTCTTTTATCTGATAACCTGTAATGATCCCCTGAAACGTTGACTTGGGAAATTTCTCGGTTTCCATGTACTTCTCGTTGAAGTGCTCTTTCATAAGAGACTTAGCAAATTGAAATTCCTTTATAGGAATAGAGAATGCTATCTCACCTGTTTCCACATCGAAAATACTATTTGACTGGATGTTTTTAGCCGTAATGTCCTCTACAGAAGCTTTAGAAAAAAAAACGACCAACGATTTCTCGGCTATATACTTTTGGCCTGACGCTGCAATGGCACAAGTTGTAAGAATCAGAAAAATGATTTTCTTCATTGATTATAAATATTTTTTTAATTCTGATTGGCCCCGTCATCCACCCAACAAGCAATCTGTTGAATTTGCAATGCAGTAAGTGTTATGTCACCTATTGGCATTGAACGATTGGAAGTACGGATTTTTATATCGGCCGCTTTTGCTTTAACATCTGAGAATTTTGTCCAGTCGTGCCCTGTAGAACCTGCAGCATGGCAACCAGTGAACTGGCAATTTTCGATTAATATTGGTTCAATAGCACCTTTGTAACTTATTCCGGTGTTGGCTCTACCAACAGGAACGATCAAGACACGTTCGCAATCTGAATCATCTTTTACAATCACAGTATGATTGCCGTTGCCAATATTTGAAAATTGTGTGGCGGTTCCGAACTGGCCGTTGTCTATCTTAAGAGTATAGGGAGCTGTTCCATTTGATATTTTAATGGTGATTGTTCCATCATCTGTCAGACATTGAGTGTCACTGGTAGAAGTTGCCGTTGCCGTTAACGATGAATTGTCAGCACCTAAATCTACCTGCTGAACCATTTTACATCCCTTAATATCTTTTACTGTAAAGAGATACGACCCGGGAGCCAGACGATCAAATTCGGGATTAGTTTGATAGATTCCATCTCCAAGACTGAAGTCATATGGAGGTACTCCACCTGTTGCGGTCATTATTACCCTGCCATCAATCGATTTGCAACTTGTGGCATCCTGTTTTAAAACAAGACTGATAAGAAGGGTTGTTTGAGAGCAATCTACACCTGTCGGCAATTCTTTATAAACACAGGAAGATAAATAGCAAGATAGGGTTAATAGGAAAATTTGATTGAGAAGGGTCGTTTTCATACAGGTAGGATTTTAAGAGCGAAGTCACCTCTCACCCAAAACGACATCAAATTATGAAAAGGAACGCAATCCGAAGGGCTTAAAAAGGAAAATCCCCCAAAGTCCTTGACCTCAGGGGAAATTCTTGTCTATAGTTGGCTTTAATCTGAAGGCAAGATATGTTGGCACTGAAGTCTGCGAAATGGAAAACCGATTGACAGAATCTACGGCTGGTGAATTGTCGATTTTGGCGATAAAGTGCTGTCTACGGAATCTTTGAGATGCTTATTCATCCTCGCTCTTTCCCTGGGAGAGGTAGTTTTACGACTAATGTCCACTGCAAGGAGAATGAGGCAGGCAAAAAATACCAGCATGATCGCGATAAATACCTTTTGGGAGCGTTTCATAAAAAAAGGGGCCGAAGCCCCTCTGAATTATTTTACTTTATTCACTACATCAGCGAAAGCTTCAGGATGATTCATTGCCAGATCTGCGAGAACTTTGCGGTTCAGATCGATACCAGCTTTCTTCAATTTTCCCATCAGCTCGGAGTAGGACATTCCATGTAATCTTGCTCCTGCATTGATACGTTGTATCCAAAGACCGCGGAAGTCGCGTTTCTTTGCTTTGCGATCACGGTATGCATATACCAGACCTTTTTCGACCGCATTTTTAGCGACGGTCCAAACATTTTTCTTTCTTCCAAAGAAACCTTTGGCAAGTTTCAGCACCCTCTTGCGCTTGGCGCGGGATGCGACGTGATTCACTGAACGTGGCATGTGTTAAATTTTTTGGTTATTGGCGCCCCGACGAATCGGAGTCTTGTTAGCCGTAAACCGGGTTGAACATTTGAACCTTCCCGAACCTTTCGGGCGATTACTACAAAGAATAAGGAAGCATTGCCTTCACATTCGCAGTATCAGATTTTTTGACAACTGTACTGTGGCTCAATCTTCTTTTTTGCTTTGTTCCTTTTTTAGTCAGGATGTGCCTTTTAAAAGCATGCTTACGCTTGATTTTACCGCTTCCTGTTACCTTGAAGCGCTTCTTGGCTCCTGACTTTGTTTTTAATTTGGGCATGTGTCTATCGATTCTAACTATAATTAACTTTTCTACTTTTCAGTTTCTGCTTTCAACTTTAAGCTTCTATTTTATTTCTTGCTGCTTACTCCTGGTTTCGGAGCTACCATCATGTACATCCGCTTTCCTTCCAGCTTAGGCATTTGCTCCACCTTGCCAACTTCTTCCAACGACTGAGCAAACTTCAATAACAAAATTTCACCTCTTTCTTTATAAACAATCGAACGTCCAGCGAAGTGAACATAAGATTTTACTTTGGCT
>JANYDR010000010.1 GCA_025363495.1 Cyclobacteriaceae bacterium
ATTTGCTGCGGTGTAGCAAGTTTTTGTTTGTAAAGATCATCGTACCGTTCATATTCCTTCTTTGCCTTCCAGAGATTTGTCTTTGGCTCTTCAATTGAAGTGAGTGAGAGTTGCTCATTTAGTTTTGCGTCGTCCGCTGAACGTCTTGCAACGAGGATCGAAGAGTTTGAACTTTCATAGGAGGCTTTTGCCTGGTTAAATCTCGATAAAAGATCAAGGGAATCCAGTTCTACCAATAGCTGTCCCTGCTTGACAACTTCATTGTCGATGACGTGTACCGTTGTAATAAATGAGCCCACGCGAGAAAGCACGGGAACGATGTTTCCATCAATCTGAGCATCATCGGTTTCAATGTGAGTCGTAAGGAATTTATAATAGTTCCAGCCGTAAATGCCTCCGGCTATTAGGACAATTACAAGTACAGAGTAGATAATTTTCTTTTTCATAGAATAGAGAATGGGTGACTTACTTTTGTTTAATAATAGCTTTAAGAAAAAATGATGTTAGTTGTTTTTGATAATGATCGGCAATGGAATAATCGCTAGCGGATGGGATTTCCCCTTTTTTTATGAATTGCAGCCTTATGCCGTAGAGCGTTGTAATAAAAAGATCAGCATGGGCTTTAGCTGAAATAGATTCAAACTCGTCGTCTTTAATCCCTTGCTGAAGAATCGTTTGGATAAGTTCTTTTTCCTGTGCGATAATATTCTCTTTAAAAGTATCCATTGACGATTTCATATCGGCCAATGTTTGGATACTTACGTGAGCAATGCTATGGAGACGTTGAAAGTATTCATGCCGGATGTTTACATATTGCTTTATTTTTTTACTGGCCGAACCTTCCTCGGCAATTACCTTTTTTATAGCCTTTATAAATTCCGACATTTCTTTCTCGAGGACAGCTATGAAGAGATGTTCTTTATCAGGATAATAGTAGTAGAGTGACGCTTTCGATAAACCAACATCGCCAGCGATCTCGCTCATTGTTGTCTTGGCAAGGCCGTAATGACCAAACCTTTTTTGAGCAGCCTCCAGGATGACCGTGAGCTTGTCATTGTCCAGTGGTGGAAGAGATTCCTTCATTTGACTATTTGACTATTTTGATCTAAAAGTCAAATGAACGGCAAATCGTTCAATCATTGGTTGAAAAGATGAAAAATATTTTTTGGGAGTTACCGCAACCGTTTGAGGTTAATAATGAAAGAATGAAGAATGGAGAAATGGAAGAATGGTCGTCCAGAGCGGGGGCCTCATTTTTTCATTTTTTCATTCTTCATTTTATTCTTTCCAACCCTGTGCTCCGAGCAGCGGCACAAACGAAAAGAAATCAAACTCTTCTTTAATAAGCTTGTCCTTCTTTTTTGTCACTTTAATCATCTTTTGCTTTTCGCGATCGCCTACAGGGACGATTAGTATCCCATTTTCAGCAAGTTGCTCAAGAAGTGCGGTGGGTACAACGGGTGCTCCAGCTGTTACAATGATCTTATTATAGGGTGCGCGGATTGGCAGACCTTTTGACCCATCACCAAAGAAGAAATGAGGATTGTATCCAAGTTCAGGAAGAAAGTCTTTCGTGCGCAGATAGAGCTCACGGTTGTATTCAATAGTGTAAACTTTGGCTCCCATTTCGAGAAGCACGCTTGCCTGGTAGCCGGATCCTGTTCCGATCTCAAGCACTTTGTCACCTGGCTTTACGTCCAGCTTCTCGGTTTGAAATGCTACGGTGTACGGCTGGGAGATAGTCTGACCGTGGCCAATAGGAAATGCCTTGTCCTCATAGGCATGGCCCAGCAAAGCATCATCGAAAAAGGCATGCCTGGGCACTTTTCCGATTGCTTCCAGCAGGCGTTCATCACTGATGCCTTTTTGACGCAGTTTTCGTACCAGCTTGCCACGGAGACCCCGTTGCTTGTAATTATCTTCAATCATTGATTTGACTGCTAAAAAGGCCATTTTTTGTGCCAAAACAAAGTTTTTTGATATTCTTAGGAAATTTGAAACCTAACAGCCTACTTTGAAGTTCTCTAACGCACAATGAGAAACTATTTTGCCATAGCGTTCACGTGTGTGTACCTGACCCTGACAGTAGGAGTGGATAATACCACACTACTGTATGGGCCGGGAAAATAACTCCCCTAAATTCTCAGATTTCAAAAACCTATTAATACGAACGGCGCCCAATAGTACGGTGCCGAATATTTTTTACCAGCGATCATCGCCAGCTTGGATTGCTGAAGCGCTTCTCTGAAATTTGGAATTGATTGTTGAAGAAGCCGTTTATAGAAATCAGTCATCAGTTCGGAAGTAGATTCATCAGCGACACTCCAGTAGGAAACCATAATACTTCTGGCGCCAGCATACACCAATGCGCGCGAAAGTCCGATAACACCTTCGCCTTTGGAGAATTTTCCAAGACCTGTTTGACATGCTGATAGCACGGCGAGATCTGCATTTAGTTTGAGATTGAATAGTTCTCCAGAGAAAACATTTCCATCTTCACTTGAGGCCGATTGAAGAAATATTCTGGAAAGCTCGGGTGATTCTTCGTCAACCACTCCATGCGTGGCAAAATGCAAGTATCGAAAGTCGGCAAGCTTACCTGATTTGATAAGACTTTCATTAGCATCATTGCCTTTGGCTATCATTGCGTCCGCAGTGAATAATTTTGCAATGTTATTTACTTCTTGTTCTGTCCCTGGTAAGTCATCAAGATGATCGTTCTCAGGGAAAGATATTGGTGCACAAAGAAAAATTGATCCTGCCTGACTTTGTTTTGCAGACTTTGACTTTTGAAGCAGTAAACCCGCCGAGAACTCATAGCTGATGGCATATTTCTGAACCAGAAAATTAACGGAAGAAAAATCAGAATGCTCTGGCAGCTTGTTAGTGGTCAGGGCTTCAAATGGCATTGTGCCCAGACGACCGGCGGGTATAATAACAATGTCTTTATAAGAGGAGGATATCCCCCTTAATAGGAGTTTAGAAAGAATAGTGGATGATTCCCTGTAGGAGGATTGAACAGAGTAGTACAAACTGTTGTTGAATCCTTTTACCATTTTATCGAAGTCGGTAGGTAAAGTAGAGTTGTAAATATGAAATTTGTTTTGGGATATAATGAAAGTATACAGACGTTGACTTTTTTCTGCAATGAAATAAGAAACAACAATAGTCTTGTTGTCGAGGACTTTTTGCAACTCGGGAATAGAAGGAGAGGTCTGATTGAACTTCAGATTGAAGTAATCCGGGTAATCTTTCTCAAGTTTCTTTGTGAAATCTTCGTATTTCTGATTGCTGGCAAAAAGTTGTTCGCGAAGTAATCGTTCTTCCTCCATGCCAGGTTTTTGAGAAAGTTTCTGGTTGATAAAGGCGATGGAGGCTTTTAATTTTTTCTCTTCATCTAATAACTCTGGCGGTATCCCGGAAAATGATTTTGCTTCAGCGTTAGCGATGGATTCCTGAAGCACGGCGGACTTACTTTTTTCAGCGAAATAGAAAGCTTCTTGCTGATAGCGCCTGAAATTGATCGTCATTTCACTTATCGCGTGGGCGATGCGTACTCCATCTTCATAAACCTCATTTGCTGAGCTTCCCAATTCGATCTTGTCGTTCTCGTCAGAGCTATGATAACGAATATCATCGATCAGTGAATCGCAGGAATAAAGACAGGCGAGGGCAGCGGTAAGGTTTTCCAGTCGTAGTGTTTTTCCAAAATGCTTTGACTCAAGCGCCTGAGCTTTCAGTCGTAAAGAATATAACAAGACTTTTCCACGGTAATATTCACTGACCTTTGGATTTTTAGAGATGTCTTTATTACTAAAGTGAGGGGCATTGGCAATGATTGCTCCCTGAAAGTTTTGTAACGCTTCATCGTACCTGTTTTCTCTCAGCTTTATAATTCCAATTTGATTCAACACTGTAGATATGTCCGGGTGCTTTTCGCCATAAGCTTTCCGATACATAGTCTGCGCCTTCTCAAAATATTCCAATGAAGTTTGCTGGTTGCCCATCTGATCGTATGTTAATCCTAAATTGAAGAGAGCGAGCGCCTGATTGGGATGACCTCCCGGATAGATCTTCTTCCAAATAGCGGATGCGTTTTCAAAATTGTTCACGGCATCGCCATACAGCTTAAGCTTATTATACATGAAGCCAATGTTGGTATTGGCGATGGCAATTTTTGGATGCCGATCTCCGTGAATTTTTTGGTAAACAGCTAATGCCTTTTCATAATACTCAAGGGCTTTGTCTGTGTCTGTTTGACCATAAACAAGTCCGAGGTCGTTGTACGATGCCGCTACCTCTTCGCTTGTTTCTCCTTTTAACTTTTGACGTATTTGCAGAGCGATCAAACCATTCTCTTCAGCTTGATTGAGCTTGCCAGTGCTCCAATAAAGAAGACTTAAGTCGGCAAGACATTTAGCAGCCTCAAGCGAATTCATTTTTCCCGACTCCTGAAACAACGCCAATGCTTGCTGTAGATTCTCTAATGCTAAATCATTTCTTGACTTATTGAGATAAAGATAGCCAAGCGTAGTTTTTCGGATTGCATTATGGAATGAATTGCTTGTAGTGAGAGATGGTGAGATTAGGATTCGTTCGGCTTCATCTAATTTCCCCTCAACTATAAGTACCTCAGCCAATTTTGTTTCCAACCGTTCAATAGTTTCAACACTAGAACTCAGGTTGGATGTTTCTTTAATTATTTTTTCAGCGTTTTTAAAATCTGAAATTTCTATGAGGGAATCAATTTTATTCCAGTAAGATTGAGAAAAACCTTGAAAGAAGGGACCGGTAATCAGAAGAATCAATGCAACTCTTCTCATGATCAGAATCGATAAGAGTATGTGAAAGACGAAACCAATTCGCGGGTCAGTCCATCGGGACTAAATTCACGGTGAGTGATCTTATGGCCTACCAGTAATTTGATCGCCGACCTTACATTAAACCTATAGCCTACCGTAGCAATACCAGACATTGCAAGCCCTATTGCCTCATTTCCCGCAGCATCAAACGAGGTTCGTACACCCTGGAAGTTAGAAATCCTATCTGCGGTAATTCTGTAAATAGGGAGTAAGCCAACCGAGAAGTTTAGTCTGTTGAGACGGAAATTCCTTTCAATGCGTAGCATTACATCGGTGCCTCGCCTTAGGTCTGTCGCATTTGCATAACGCTGCACATAGGCAATTTCATCGGGATCATTATCCTGCCACCGATGCCAATCGAATTGATTGTGATTGCTATTCAGCGGCACTTGAATGCCCGTTGCGAATAACCATTTGCGGTTGATAACAGATATTCCCGCAATCAAGTCATACGTGCCAAGACTTGTCTGGTAATACATCGGGAGCGCGTTGCCTTCATTGGTTGCAAAGTCAGAGCGATTGGTTGGAATTTTTCCCCCGACCGAGAGATTAACATCAAATCTGTCATTGGAAATGATATTCCGCGTGAAGCAAAGGGAAATGTCACTCATGGAGGATGTTTGCGCCAGGCGACCTACTACATATTGATAGGGAAGCTTGATCTGAAAAGTAGTCTTTCGGCTAAGACTGAAGTTCAAGTCGGCCGTCGCCACATAGACGATGGGGGTGAGCGTTGTTGTGCCCCGGTAATAGCTGAGTTCCATCGAGTTCAGCTTGAATTGTATCTTTTTATTAAACGATTGATCGGGCTTCATAGCGCCCATGGTACAGAAACCAGCGTCACTACAGCCCTGGGAATACACATTCGCGGCACCAAATAGTATAAGAATGGGTAATAGGGTGAACTTCATGAACAGAGCGGAATAAACGCTAAGTTAGAAATCTGGATGTAAATTAAACCTGAATCAGGCATTGGGTATCAGGCATTAGGACAATTTTATATTTAAGCTTGGGTAATCTTCTAATGCCCAATGCCTGATTCCTAACATTCTTAATAATTAAGTGAAGTCACATTCCTAAACTCTGGTTCTCTATCGAAGCCAACTCTATGATCTTCGCGTACTCTGCAGGATTGAGATCATTGAAGAAGTAGTGGATAGGATTAACCTGCTCACCGTTGATGAAAACTTCGTAATGCAGGTGAGGCGCTGTTGAAAGTCCTGTATCGCCTACGAAGCCGATTAATTCGCCGCGCTTAACTGTCTGACCGTTACGAACTACGAACGCATGCATGTGAGCATAGCGTGTGCGGTAACCAAAACCGTGGTTAATTTCTACTTTTTTACCATAACCAGTAAAGCTTATCTCCACGTTATCGATCACGCCATCTGCCGTAGCATAAATAGGTGTTCCGATTGGAGCGGCAAAGTCTATACCGGTGTGCATCTTACGCACTTTATAAATCGGATGGATTCGAATACCAAAGCCTGATGCAAGCACAACTGTTTGCTTTTTAGGAATTGGCTGAATAGCTGGAATGGCCGCAAATAATTTTTCTTTGTTCTCAGCCAGTTCTACAATCTCATCATGTGACTTAGACTCAATATAGACTTTGCGACGAAGCTTATCCAGTGATTCGTTGAGCTTTAAAATAACTTCTTCGTGATCGATATCTTTATTCTTAATGTCTTCGTAACGGTCAGCACCACCTACACCCGCTTCGCGAATTGATTTATCGATTGGTTCTGAACCGAGGACAACGCGATAGATATTGTCATCGCGGTAGGCCATATCGGAAAGATTTTTGTCAAGACTTGTGACCTTCTTTTGAAGTTCTTCAAAGTAGAACTCCATTTCTTTCACTTCATTCTTTAATCGTACTTCTTTAGGGGATTCGAAATAATTGCTGTGTAAAAAAACGAGGCCAACGGCCATCGCGATGGTAAGAGAAAGGATTCCCAGAGCATTGAGGACAATGTCACCGGTGGAGGTTTTTACCCGTATGTATTTACAAGACTCTGTATCGTAATAGTACTTAATCTTTGCCATGCGAATGTTTTATTTACTGACTGGGCGGAACGCCTTTATGACCAATTCATTGCATTCCAAATAGGGCCCACCCAGCAAATCTAAGCAATAAGGAATAGATGGAAAAACGGCGTCAAGGCACTGCCGAATCGATTGCGGTTTTCCAGGCAAATTTACAATAAGTGTCTTGTTGCGGATTCCCGCTGTTTGCCTCGAAAGTATGGCCGTGGGCACGAATTTGAGGCTTTCAGAGCGCATTAGCTCCCCAAATCCGGGCATCATTTTGTCGCACACGGCGGCGGTTGCTTCCGGGGTTACGTCCCGTTTTGAAGGGCCGGTTCCGCCAGAGGTTACAATGAGGCAGCATTCTTTTAGATCGGCCATGTCGATCAGGGTTTGGCTGATCAAATCCTGTTCATCCGGGATTACAGCGTATTCACTTTCCCAGGGGCTTATGAGATATTCATTGAGTGTGGAGACAATCGCCTTGCCGGGAATGTCTTCGTAAATGCCATTGCTGGCGCGGTCGGAGACGTTGATGATACCGATACGAATCATAGTTGGTTATAGGTTACCGGTTGCAAGTTACAGGGGGCATCGTTTCAAAATCGGTTTAGTGTACTGTTCACGTGTAGACCCTTTTAAGTTGGGAAAATAGTTAACAATGGTACCCGGTAACTTGTAACCTGTATCCGGTGACTTCTAGA
>JANYDR010000014.1 GCA_025363495.1 Cyclobacteriaceae bacterium
GCAAAACTTGTTTGGGAGCCATAAAAAATATGCAAGGTTTTCCATATAAAACTCCACTTTCTTGCAGATTTTACCAACCCAAAACTCATCTTATTCCCATTAATCTTTATCCGTTCAGCTTTTTAAGGGACGACTAGTTAATTAAATGCCTTCGTCTGGTTCCATTTCCAATTAAGGATCTCAGGCATATCCTCTCCATGTTTGCATATATAGGCTTTATGATCCAGTAATTTGTTTTGTAAAAACTGTTTGAAATAAGCACCCCTTGATCCTAATTCTGGCAAACGATCAATTACATCACCAGAAAGATGATAACGGTCAAGGTCATTCAGGACCACCATATCAAATGGGGTAGTGGTGGTACCTTCTCCTTTATACCCACGCACATGAAGGTTGTTATGATTTGCTCTTCGATACGTGAGGCGGTGAATGAGTAATGGAAATCCGTGAAAAGCAAAAATGATAGGTTTGTTCTTTGTAAAAAGTATATCAAAGTTTTTATCATTCAAGCCATGCGGATGTTCGCTGTGAGGTTGAAGAGTCATAAGATCCACTACGTTAATAACACGGATCTTCAATTCAGGAAAATGCTCCCTGATCAGCTGCACTGCAGCGATGGTTTCGAGCGTGGGGACATCCCCGGCGCAGGCCATCACTACATCGGGTTCGCCACCGGCATCATTGCTCGCCCACTCCCAGATTCCCAGCCCGGCCGTGCAGTGTTTCGCTGCAGCATCCATGTCCATCCATTGTAGTTCTGGTTGTTTGCCCGCTACGATAACATTAATATAATTGCGACTGCGTAAACAATGATCAGTGACGGATAGAAGAGTATTTGCATCCGGTGGCAGATATATGCGAATGATATCCGAAGTTTTATTTGCCACAACGTCCAGAAACCCTGGGTCTTGGTGACTGTTTCCATTATGATCCTGTCTCCATACGTGCGAAGTAAGGAGATAATTCAATGAAGCAACAGGGCGTCGCCAGAGTAATTTACGTGAAACCTTAAGCCACTTGGCATGTTGATTGAACATCGAATCTACAATATGAATGAAAGCTTCATAACAAGAGAACAATCCATGTCGACCTGTCAATAAGTAACCCTCTAACCATCCCTGGCATAAGTGTTCACTTAATACTTCCATGACGCGACCATCAGGTGAAATATGATCGTCACTTTTCAGAATCATGGCAGTAGAAGTTCGTTCTGTAATATCGAACAGGTGAGAAAGACGGTTGGAGGCGGTTTCATCGGGTCCGAATACACGGAAGTTTCTTTTATCCCAATTCAACTTCATGACATCACGTAGAAATGCACCCATGATAGAAGTTGCTTCTGCAGATACCGTTCCAGGTGTAATCACTTCCACGGCATGATCTCTGAAGTCCGGCTTTTTGAGATCGTCCAGCAGTAAACCTCCGTTGGTATGTGGATTGGCTCCCATACGTCGATTGCCTTTTGGCGAAAGCTCAGCGAGTTCTGAAATTAATTTTCCTTCCTTATCAAAAAGCTCTTCCGGATTATAACTTTTCATCCATTGCTCCAGCAATTGTACATGGTCTGGTTTTGTAGCAAGCTCTGATAATGGAACCTGATGAGCACGCCATGTTCCCTCTACTTGAATGCCATCTACTTTTTTTGGTCCCGTCCAGCCTTTCGGTGTGCGAAAAATAATCATCGGCCACTGAGCGCGTTTTGTAAAGCCATTCGTACGGGCTTCCGTTTGTATTTTCTTAATTTCAGCAACGACAATATCAAGTGTGGTTGCTAATGATTGATGTACTTCATCGGGAACATCTCCTTCAACGAAATAAGGTTTATAACCGTAGCCAACAAAGAGCTGTTCGAGTTCTTCTTTAGGAATGCGGGCGAGAATGGTTGGGTTTGCAATTTTATAGCCATTTAAGTGAAGGATGGGAAGAACAGCACCGTCATGCACAGGGTTTAAAAATTTATTGGAGTGCCAGCTTGTTGCAAGTGCTCCTGTTTCAGCCTCGCCATCGCCAATTACGCATGTCACCATAAGATCAGGATTGTCAAACGCTGCCCCGAAGGCATGTACTAATGAATAGCCAAGCTCGCCGCCTTCGTTAATAGAGCCGGGTGTTTCAGGAGCTACATGGCTTGGTATCCCGCCAGGAAATGAGAATTGTTTGAATAATTTTTTTATACCATCTTCATCCTGAGTGATGTTTGGATACGTTTCTGTATATGTTCCTTCCAGGTAGGTATTTGCTACAAGTCCTGGTCCTCCGTGTCCTGGTCCTGTAACATAGATCATGTTAAGATCGTATTGCTTTATAATGCGATTGAGATGTACATAAATGAAATTCAAACCTGGAGTAGTGCCCCAATGTCCAAGGAGTCTTGGTTTGATGTGCTCAATTGTTAACGGTTTCTTAAGAAGGGGATTATCGTACAAATAGATTTGACCTACAGACAAATAATTTGCCGCTCTCCAGTAAGCATTCATCCTCTTAAGTAATTCCGGAGAAAGAGATTTGTTTGACAATGATACTGTTTCTGATGTCATTTCTTTTTTATTTAACTGTGTAATTCAAAACCATAAAGACCAATCGGGCGATCATCAACTCTTCATTAGTTTTCATAACTCTGACTGAAACAGCGCTGTCTTTCGGAGATATGATTGTTTCATTTTTATTATTTTTTTCTTCGGATACTTCGATGCCCAAAAATTGCAGGCCTTCGCAAATGCGAGTACGGACCTCGGGTGCATTCTCACCGATTCCCCCGGAAAATATCAACGTGTCTACGCCACCAAGTACCGCAGCAAATGAACCTATCCACTTTTTAGCCTGATAGCAAAATAGTTCGATCGCTTCGGAGGCACTTTTGTTGTCATGTTGATGCCTTAGTAATTCTCTCATATCAGAACTTAATTCAGATATACCAAGCAAACCTGATTCATGATTGATCAGTTTATTGAACTCTTTTGGATTTAATTTATCGACTTCCATTAAATACAAGGCTACTCCTGGGTCAAGATCTCCGCTTCGTGTGCTCATAGGCAATCCTGAAGTGGGTGTAAATCCCATGCTTGTGTCCTGACTTTTGCCATTCTTTATGGCTGCAAGACTAGCTCCATTACCCAGGTGTGCTATGATGATCCTGCCATTTGCCGTTGCCTCTCCACTTAATTGTTTAAGCTCATCTATGAGATAAGCGTATGAAAGTCCATGAAATCCATATCGCCTGATTCCTTTCGCGTGATATTTGCGTGGTATTGATATCCATGTTGCCACCTGAGGCATTGTGGCATGAAATGAAGTATCAAAACAAGCGATGTGCTTTGCGACAGGGTATTGTTTTCTGAATATTTCGATCAATGCGATTTCCCCCGGTAAATGGTCGGGATCATAAGTAATGATCGCTTTCAGCTCTTTTATTAATTCGTCGGTGATTTCTTCTGGTTCGGTATGAGCCATTCCGTTAACAATCCTGTGACCAATTGCTTTTATCAGGATAGAATTTTTCTGTTTTATAAGGTGGTCGGCTAAAATATTTGCAGCGGAAGCATAATCCGGGGCTTCTATGGTGTAAACCTCTGTTTCACGGGTAATCGAATTTGTGTGTGTGAGTCTTGCATTTTGAGTTCCGATATTCTCTATCTGCCCATGGAAAATTTGTGTCGGCGTATCTTCTATTTCAAACGCTGAAAATTTTATGCTGGATGAGCCGCCATTGACAGTAAGTATTGAATATTTTGTTGTGGTTGTCATGACGTATAATCAAAGATAGGCATCAGGTTGATCTCTTTGTTCACACAACTACTGATTAATTGTATTTAAGACTGATTGGGTTTGGTCAGATCAAAACCTTTTCAAGTTCGCGACATAGCGCTGTGAAATTATCAGGTTTAACAATGAAGGATTTGGCGCCCAGTTTAATAGCTTTTATTGTTTGAGCTTTCGAAGTGGTAAGCATCACAACCGGTATATTTTTTGTTTTGGGATTTTTCTTTAACTCAGATAAGCACTCAATACCATTCATTAATGGCATGTTAACGTCCATAAAAATAAAGGAGGGTAAAGTGATTGATCTTTTAAGTATTTCAAGAGCCTCTTTTCCGTTGTTGACTACATCACATAACATAGTGTTACCGATATCCGCGAGTGCTTGCATAAAAAATGTCTGGTCATCCTTATCATCTTCTACCAATAGAGTATTTTTAAGATTTTCCATTTTCATAGATTAACGGCTATCGTTGCATCTTTTGATAATGATTGATGGAGTATTTTATTCATCCTCTCTGGGAGAAATTCTATGCGTGTTTAGAAAAATGGTCTTTGACAAAAGCGTGCTGTTGATTTTCTGTCAGCTTATCTGTTTGCTTTAATTCTATTTTGATGTTAGTAAAACGATGGTCGGCACGAAGCACATTAAATAGCTCTGTCTTTGCTTGGGTAGGGCCAAACAAGAGTATAGCTTCATAGTTTGTAATGATCCCTCCGAGTTTCTTATAATAATCCAATTGGCGATGCTGCTCCTTATTGTGCATAAGGTTTTCACTTTTTCCTATACTTCTTTCCTTTTCGTCATGAGTAAATTGCAATGCGACAGTCTCTGTTTTGAGAGGTTCGGCAGTAAATTCCATCAGGTTGGCAACAAAATGATCCATCCAAATACCTATCTTTTTTGCCTTTTTCATAATTCCTGAGGTTGCATGATTTTGTGATTGCTGACTACAAAAGCTAAGTGAATCCATTACAGAATATTGGCAATTGTAATTGTGTAAAGAAGGGGAAAGTCGAATTTAAAGGCATTACAGAAATTCGTTAAAAAGTTACATTAATCACACATTCTGGAAATAGGTATAACTTTACCTAAAATTTCGTTTTTCACGGTGACCTCCATATTAATTATTGATGATGAACTAACTCTCCGCGGTCTATTAGCGCGGATTATTCAGTTGGAAGGATATGTCGTGTTGCAAGCAGGGTCAATTAAAGAGGGCCTGGCCCTGCTTCGAAGGGAGGCAGTCCAGGTTGTAATTACAGATGTAAAGCTTCCGGATGGAAATGGCGTTGAACTCACCAGCAAAATCAAACAGGAATTTCCGTCAATTGAAATAATCGTATTGACAGCCTATGGTACAATTGAGGACGGTGTCAAGGCAATGAAGAGTGGAGCCTTCGACTACCTCACGAAAGGCGATCACCAGGAAAAACTTCTTCCGATTTTAAGCAAGGCCTCTGAAAAAGCTTTGTTGCAGCAAAAGGTGATGAACCTGGAGTTGAAACTCCAGAGTCGTTTTGGCTTTGGACAAATTCTGGGAACCAATAAATTGATACGGTCAAGTGTTGAGCTCGCTGAGCGTGTGGCCGCTACCAGCACAACAGTTCTTTTATTAGGTGAGACGGGTACAGGAAAGGAAGTATTTGCACAAGCCATTCATTATGAAAGTCCTAGGAAAGCAAAAGCATTTATTGCCTTGAACTGCAGTGCGTTTCCTAAAGATCTTCTCGAAAACGAATTATTTGGTCACAGTGAAGGTGCCTTTACGGGAGCGTTAAAGTCGAAGAAAGGATACCTTGAAGAAGCGCACGAAGGTACTTTGTTCCTTGATGAGATTGGAGAATTAAATATTGATCTTCAGGCAAAGTTGTTGCGTGTGCTGGAGACAGGAGAATTTTATCGCGTGGGAGAGAGTAAGCCGCGTCAGGTGAATGTACGTTT
>JANYDR010000038.1 GCA_025363495.1 Cyclobacteriaceae bacterium
AAAGCTGAAAGTGGAAAGCCTGATTGCTTCGGCTGATTCGAAATTATTTGATTAGTCCTCCAAAGACTTTAAGAGCCAAAGTTTAAAGCTTGAGCATCCGAGCTTTCGGCTTTGAGCTTTAAGCTTCTATAACTAACTTTATTTCACACCTACCCGAAATCATTATGAAAGTTCTATCCTTTTTCCTTCTTCTTTTTGGAGGAGCATTACTTGCGACAGCTCAACCTGCTTCAAAAACAAAACCAGATAAAGACAAACAATTTGTCATCGCTGACCTTGACAAGAATTTTGCCACTAACAGGCAGGTTGCGAAAGATCTTTGGGGCTATGCAGAGTTGGGTTATCTGGAAACAAAAAGCTCGGGACGACTTCAGGAGGTATTGAAGAAAGAAGGCTTTTCAATTGAAACTGGTGTCGCAGAAATACCAACAGCCTTTGTCGCAACATATGGATCAGGCTCTCCGGTAATTGCAATCCTGGCGGAATTTGACGCATTGCCAGGACTCTCCCAAGATAGCGTTCCTATTAAAAAACCTTTAATTGACGGGAAGCCGGGCCACGGCTGCGGACATAATCTGTTTGGTGCTGCTTCCACCGGAGCTGCAGTCGTATTAAAAGACTGGCTATTAAAGAATAAAAAAGCCGGTACAATAAAATTGATTGGAACACCCGCAGAAGAAAGTGGTGGTGGAAAAGTATACATGGTTCGTGCCGGTCTCTTCGATAATATTGATGCTGTACTTCATTGGCATCCTGCTGATCACAACCAGGCAAATGCAGAAAGTTGTCTCGCCTTCAAGCAGGGAAAATTCAGATTTTATGGATTGCCTTCTCATGCTGCCGCAGCACCTGAAGCAGGGCGCTCGGCGCTCGATGGTGTGGAATCAATGAACTACATGGTCAATATGATGCGTGAACATATTCCTCAGGAGACAAGGATTCATTATGTCATTACAAAGGGAGGACTTGCTGCTAATGTTGTACCTGACTTTGCTGAAGTCGAATATATCATCAGGCACCCTGATGCAAAAATGGTTGAGAAACTCTGGAACCGTGTTGTAAAATGTGCGGAGGGAGCTACACTCGGCACTGAAACAACCATGAACTATGAAGTGATCTCCGGATTATTTAACCTCATGCCGATTGAGACACTTTCAAAACTGATGTACAATAATCTGCAAGCGGTGGGTGGTGTAAACTATTCTCCGGAGGAAACAGAATTTGCAAAAGAATTACAAAAATCTTTTATCAATAATATCCCTCCCCTATCACAGGCACAAACTGTTTCCCCCTATAAATCCGATGCTTTCTTTCCCGCATCAACAGATGTAGGCGATATAAGTTGGGTTGTTCCCACCGTAGGATTAGGTATTGCAACATGGGTTCCGGGAACACCTGCTCATTCCTGGCAATCCACCTCCACCGGCGCAATGGGTATTGGATTTAAGGCGATGCTCAATGCTTCCAAAGTGATCAGTATGACGGCAGTTGATCTCTTTAATAATCCCGAAATTATCAAAAAAGCAAAAGCGGAATTAGAAGCGAAGAGAAAAGTTGACTTCAAGTATAAGTCGATGGTAGGTGAGAGGAAGCCGCCGTTGGACTATAGGAAAGGACTGTAGGGGAGCTGAAAGCTTAAAGTTGAAAGCTTAAAGCCCGATCACTTTCGCTGATGACAAACTATTAGATAGTCCTAACAATTACTTGGGGAAGCTGAAAGTGGAAAGCTTAAAGCTTAAAGCCCGATTACTTTCGCTGACGACAAACTATTAGATAGTCCCAACAAAGCCTTATTGCTCTGGCTGATATCAAATTAGAAGATGGGTCATTATTGATTAAAAAAACGAAAGCTTAAAGCCTGGAGTATCCAAGCTTTAAGCTTTTCGCTTTTACTTTAAGCTCTGTTAAAGCTCTGTTTCAATCTCTGTTATTAAAATCCTGTTACTACCTTCGCTATATCATTATAAAACACATAGACCATCAGTACAAGAAGAAGCCCCATTCCAATCTTAAGAGAGGTCTCAAAAAATTTCTCACTCGGTTCACGGCCACTGATCATTTCGTACAATAGAAACATCACATACCCACCATCCAGTCCTGGAATAGGCAAGAGATTCATAAAGGCAAGCACCATAGAAAGAATAC
>JANYDR010000046.1 GCA_025363495.1 Cyclobacteriaceae bacterium
TAATTTTACCCAGGAAATTCTTTTCAATTGAACGAACTTTCAGCCTTGCTAGTCTGGCAAAACAAAGAAGTCAATTCTTTATTTTTTTTATAAAAAAGTCTTCAAAATATTTTGAGCAACCAAAAGGTTTCCTAATTTAGCAACCTAAAGGTTGCATTATGAGGAGAGATGTATTTCAGGCGATCGCCGATCCTACACGTAGAAAGATCATTAATATGATAGCTCATAAATCATTGAATGACAATTCAGTAGCCAGTCATTTTGATGTTAGCCGGATGGCCATTTACAAACACGTCAAAATATTGACAGAGTGCGGTTTGGTGACCATGAAGCAGCAAGGCAGGGAGCGTTACTGTGAAGCAAAGCTCGAAAAATTAAGTGAGGTTTCAGATTGGATTGAGCAATACAGGAAGATATGGACCGCGCGCTTTGATTCATTGGAGGAATACTTAAAAGAGCTGCAATCTCAGCCGAAACTTAAAAAAAATGGAAGGAGAAAATAGAAATGTGCCCGAAACCCTTGAAGAAGTATTGACATATTTAAAGTGGCGCCACATGGAAAAGATAAATCAGAAGAAAGACCAGAACAATACAAAAGATCGCGAGCTTACGATCTCGCGACTGCTTGACGCCCCGCGTGAATTGGTTTTTGATGTTTGGACAAATCCAGAACACCTTACCAGGTGGTGGGGCCCCAAAGGCTTTACCAGCACGATCTCAAAAATGGAAATAAAGCCCGGCGGAGAATGGAACATGGTGATGCATGGCCCTGATGGTATAGATTATAAAAACAAAGCTGTTTATACTGAAGTAAAACGTCCGGAGCGTTTGGTTTATGATCACTTCGCGCCAAAATTTACAACGACAGTGATTTTTAAAAAACAGGGAAACAAAACATTTCTCACCATGACGATGGTCTTTGAGTCATCTGAGGAAGCAGCGAGAGTAATCAAAGTATTCAAGGCAGATATGGGGTTGGTAGAGACAATAGGTCGCCTGGAGCAGTACATCGGAGAAATAGTAAATAATAATAATTAAAATGCACTTAATATGAGAAAGATAGTATCATTCATGCACCTATCCCTCGACGGATTCGTTGCAGGCCCTCTTGGTGAAATGGATTGGATCCAAGTTGATGAAGAGATGTTTGAATATGCTGGTATGATGACAAATCAGTCTGACCTTGCTTTGTATGGGCGAAAAACATTTCAACTGATGGACGCATACTGGCCTACTGCTGCAGATCAACCCAATGCTTCCAGGCATGATATTGAGCATTCTACATGGTACAATCAAGTAGCCAAAGTTATTATCTCAAATACATTGAAGGGGAGTAAATTGCCAAATACACAGATCATTAATGAAAACCTGGCGGCTGAAATTAACAAGCTCAAACAGCAAAATGGAAAGAGCATTGTTATGTTTGGAAGTCCGGGTGCTACGCACACCTTAACTGAACTGGACCTCATTGATGAATATTGGATCTTTCTAAATCCCATGCTTCTTGGGAAAGGGGTTCCTTTATTTGAAAACATAAGTCATCGTCAAAAACTTAAGCTAATTGAAACCGTGAAGTTCGCATCGGGAGTTGTAGCTATTCATTATCTGCGGGCGAAAGATTAATTGAAAAACAAATTCAGTCACGGATTTGTTGGTTCATCGTAACAGATTTAATAGTGCAGCTCTTTATACCTGAAGAATGGTTTAAGTTTACAAAACAAATGTCCAGTGTTCCGAAGAGGCCAGGAAGCTAGTGGAGTTACTTCTCTCCCACTTTCCGTCCAGTGACGTCAATTTCGATCTCGAGGATTGCGATAAAATCCTTCGAGTGAAACATGGGAATTCTACTTCAGCTGGCGTTTCAAAGATATTGATTGAAAGAGGGTTTTTATGTGAAGAGTTGTAGGGTTCTGGTTCTGGGTTCTAAGTTCTAGCTTTTCAAATGCGAAAAAACCCAGAACTTAGAACTCAGAACCTGGAACTTTTAACCTACTGCGGATTCTTTATTATACTTGTTTCTATACTCAATCGGCGATAACCCTGTAGTTCTCTTAAAGATTGTGCGGAATGCTTTTGTGTCCGAATAGCCAACCGTATCCATTATCTCATTAATATTTTTGCGACTGGTTTCGAAGCTCTTTTTAGCAGCTTCCATTTTTACCCGCTGTATGTATTCCGAAACAGTATTGCAGGTAGCTTTCTTGAATCTACGTTCAAGGCTTCTTCTTCCCACGGCAAACATTGTTGCCAACTGGTCAACGGTAATTTTATCCTGAAAATTCTTTTCGATAAACTCCTGAGCTTTCAGAACTGGCACATCGTCGTGCTCTTTCTGCCCCATAAAAATGGTAAACTGTGACTGACTTCCGCGGTCAATTTCTATTTCATACATCTTGGCACTCAGGATTGCAACATCACGCCCGGCGTTTTTCTCAATGAGATAGATAATGAGGTTCCAAAAAGAGTTCGCACCGCCACTCGTATAAACGCCATGTTCATCGGT
>JANYDR010000051.1 GCA_025363495.1 Cyclobacteriaceae bacterium
CTTGCACAACTTGAACTTTGGACAAATACCAGCAAGTACAAAAATCAAGTGTACATGCTTCCAAAGCATTTGGATGAGAAGGTAGCAAGTCTTCATTTGAAGAAAATAGGAGTAGAACTGGAAGAACTTTCACCAGAACAAGCTAAATATATCGGAGTAGACGTGAAAGGACCGTTTAAGCCTGACTACTATCGTTATTAATAGATACAACTAACTCTCTGCTTGCAAATCAGAAGAGTGACCCATTCCTGAAAAGGGATGGGTTTTTTTATGGGTAGATTACTAATTCGGAAGCTGCGATCTCACTTCGATATTCGACATTCGGCGTTTCTTATTCGACTCAATAATGTCGAACGCCCAATTTCGAATATCGAATATCGAACTACCTTGGATGATACACGCTCTTTCCCTCCCTATACACCTGTTCCTTATTCAGCGTCATCGCCTTCGTCTTCTGCTGGGTAAATAATTCCATCTGATCAGCGTAATGCGAACTCTCAGGTTTGTTTGATGCTCCATAACAATTGATCGTTTCAATGATGGGACCATCCTTTGTGAACTTAACAAGTTCGATGTAGGATTCACCTTGCTCAGCTTTTACCACGCCGTTTTGATATGGTATCGAGCGCATGGCAGCGATCACATCGGGCAAGCCGTTAACGGGAATGCTTTTATCTCCCCTTACCAGCTTTTGATATTGACCGAGTGTGATATCTTCATTGGAGAAATGGTTATCCAAATAGTTTTTAGCATAAGTTATTAATTCGACGCATTTGGATTTTGAGAGAGAGCGATACGTTGCTCCATTCGATTGCTCTTCTACCACCCTGTAATAAATTATTGCAAAAACTGCCGCACCCTCGCTGGTAGCAACTGCCTTTCTATCCCAGTTCTTTAATTCACGAATTAGCAATGCCAGCGATGGATATTCTGTTTCATTCAGCATGAAAAGTGTGTCACACGAAGTCTGATATCGCAGGTGTTTTGGTAATTGAAGATCATACTTGATGCGTTTGAAATCTTCGTAATTTATTTTAGAATAAGATTTGATAAGTTCCATGAATCGCTCGCTTCGGTTATTGTCGTTCGTTTCATATCCCATGGTTGCATCATAATTTTCGTTTTTGATGTTGTCCGATGCAGCCGTGGCATTAAAAGGGGAATGATTGCTGTTGAAAAGATAACCCGAGGAGGGCTGCAGCACCTGTGGTAAATCACTTATAGGATGAAACTCCGTCCAAAGGGTTTGGGATGTATTGCCGGGCAACGTGGAGGTCCAGTTAAAATCCTTATTACGAATTGGAATTTTTCCGTTGCTTAAATAATAAATAGTGTCGTAGCGATCAGCGTAGAGAATATTATAACCTGAAATCGCTGTCATGGAGAGAGCCTTTTTGAACTCACTAAAGTTCTTCGACTTATTCATCCAGTACCATTGTTCCAGGCCACGGATTTCCATCAATGCACCGGTGCGTATCGCAAAGGCGCCTTTCTCTGTGACCATTGTTGGACCATAAATGCTATTGAATGCTGCTCTCTTAACGGATATTTTTAGTCCGGCGATTTTTACTTTCAGTGGAACAGTGGTCTTTTCCAGATCCTTCCATTGACCATCAACCTTATATTGATTTTTATTCAGAGGATTTAACTCAAGTTGATAGACGTCGAGCTTATCGGGATAATTAACCGTATGTGCCCAGCCCAGGTATTCATTACAGCCATGCAAAATAGTAGGTGAGCCTGGGAAAAGAGCTCCCAGTATATTCCAACCTTCTTCACTACACAGATGGGCCTCATACCAGGCAACGGGTCCTTCCAGCGGTTGATGTGAGTTAATGGCTAGATAGGTATTGCCGTCTGCCGTAATTTTTGAATTGAAGGCATACGCATTGGAACCACCTGACTTTAGTCCTTCTGGTATGCTTCCGTTATTAATTTTTCGTAATGCTTCATCAGCGCCAGCAGAAATAGCCAGTTGCAATATTGAGTAAGTAAGCATGTCTTTGGGCGTTACCGGAAATAGTTTTCTGAGTAGAACTTCTCGGGGATGAGCTTTAGCATACGCATTAATCCCATCGCAGTAGCTTTGCAAGATCAATTTATACTGCGGTGAAATATCTTTTTCATAGCGACTGTCCACCAGCTGCCGACATTTTAAAAATTGAACAATGTAGTCTATGGTGGCGCCGGATTTCCCGGAATACTGACCGAGCATTGCCTTGCCAGCGATAAAACCCTTTTGAATTGTTGAAAAGTCATCTTCGGAATGCGCCCAGGCCAGACCATATGCAACACCGGCGTCGGTCTTCGAAAAGATATGGGGCACTCCCCACTTATCGCGCACGATATCAATTGCATCGGGATTGAGTGGTGACTGACTTTGAACGGAATAATAAATGAGTGATGTCAGAACAAAAAAAGAGATTGACTTCATATTTTAATTGAGTTGCCCAAACTACCAAAAAATAATTTAGTTGCGCTCAGGCAACCGGTAACTGGTGACTTATATTTATTCTGAGAGATCAGGTCGCCCTGCATCCTGTGACTTGTTTCCTCTTTTATCCTCTACACTTATCCAACAGCGAACTCAACTGAAGCGCTTCTTCCTTTGAAAGTTGTATAAGTGTTTTCTCTGACTCGTCAATCTGGAAGTCGATTTGGTTTAATACCTGTAGTCCTTCTTCCGTAATGATGATATCGGCTGCACGTTTGTCGTTAGGACAAGGAGTTTTTGAGATTAAGTTTTTTTTAATGAGCCTGTCGAGTAATCTTGGGATATCGGAGTTTTTATCCAACATCCTTGATTTTATTTCAGCTCCTGAGATTTTGCCAGGGTGTTGACCGCGAAGTATTCGAAGGATATTAAACTGAGAAGAAGTGATGCCAAAAGGCTTGAAGAATTCCTGCTGCTTATTTTGCAGCCAACCCGCCGTATAAATAAGGTTGATCGCTACTTTCTGATAAGCATTTTTAAAGGCAGACTGTTTGATTTCTTCTTCGATTTTCATTTAAAAAAAGAAGGGGAGTTATTAGCTCCCCTTTAATGACTTATGCAGCCTTGTTAACTTCAATTTTACAGTTAACTTCAACTTCGTCACTCACTACAGCGCTACCATCTTGCAATTTGCTTGCAAACTTAACTCCATAGTCCTGACGATTGATTTTCCCACTTAGCTTGAAACCAGCCTTTACTCCGCGACCTGTATCAATTGTGCCACCGTAGGTTACATCAAAAGAAACATCTTTTGTTACACCCTTCATTGAGAACTTACCTTTCAACTGGTACTTGCCACCAGCCTTTGAAAGAGTTCCTTTGAAAGTGATGTCAGGGAATTTGTCAGCTTCAAAGAAATCAGGTGACTTCAAATGTCCGTCGCGTTTTTCGTTGTCCGTGTTGATTGAAGTAGCTTTTGCAGAGAATTCTACGTCCGCGCCATCGAAGTCAGCATTCTTGCTAACTACTTTTCCAGTGAAATCTTTAAAGTTTCCGGCAACTTCTGAAACGACCATGTGAGTAACAGTAAAGCCGACGCTTGAATGTGGCTGGTCAATGTTCCAGGTTGTTTGCGCGGAAGCAGCTCCTGCCAATAGCACGAGAGCAAATAGTGCATTAAGTTTTTTCATAGTTATGTTTAATTTTTTGGTGGTACAAACCTAATAAGAATATTATTGATATATGTTTAAACATCCATATAGTGTTGTAACTATTTGATTATCAATGCATATTATTTCTTAACAAATTGTTAATTCTACTCAAACAGTAGAGTTTACCCCCCCTAATTACGTTACAAGTCTGGCCTTCAATTTTCGACTTTCACATATTTATCCAATATGTAAGTTTCAGCACCAGCGCCCTCAACTTCGGTTGTCCTACATAAAAGACCTGGTCATGAGAAGATGCCTCAGCAAAGTAATTATCCGTGTAGACCAGGTATAGATCCGAGACGGGTTTAAATCGCCATTGAAGACGTGAATTGATGTTCAGATTGTTGATCTGATTATTGTATTGCAAATAGGTTGTCCAAAAGAGCTTACGCGAAAATGTGAAATCAAATTTCGGTCCGATCAATACAAGATCGACACTGTTATATGGCAATGGTAACCGGATGCGGTTATAACTATAATTAACTGAAATCACAGCGTGAGGTTGAAAGCGATAACTGATGAAACCGTCAATATTCTGTCGCTGACCGTTATAATATTGTCCAATTCGCGATTGAAAACCATAGAATAATCTTAGCCTGGCGTTGGATTGAAAATTCAAGATCACTGAATTCCAATGATAGGATGAACCTGCCGGCAGATTGACGGCTTTTGTTGCATCGGCAGGAAACGTTGGGTCAAATGCAAAATAAGCAAGGCCGTAATCCTGCCGTATTCGCGTGAAGAATGTGGCAGAGTTTTGAAAGGTTATGCGATACCAGATGTTGGCGTCCCAATCAGTGGTTCCATTCTGTTGAGTCCAGATCACATCAACATCAGTACCCGGTCCATGGTTATTAATGATCCTTGACTTGGGATAGAAATTGTAATAAGCCTCTGGTGCGATGCGGTTGAAATTAGTACGTGGTGTATAACCAACCTCTGGATTATAATTAGCCCCGACACTCTGAGCCAAGAAATCAAGTTCAAGACTTGGTACCTGATATGTTAACTGTGCCGTGGAGGCATAAGAACTATCTTTCTTCCCCTGATCGAAGGAGCGGTGATAAAAAGCCTTGCCAGTCCATTTGTTATTGCGCGAAGCCAGGTTATAGTCAATGCCAATCAGGCGGCTGTAGGCTGAATCTTTAAAAGACTGCTTGTTGATGAGAATAACTCCGATGTTTGATCGTGCAAATATTTTTCGCTGTACGGCCGCAACGGTATAGTTGATTGATGGCAAATTAATTGATTTATCCTCAGCGGCTTGCATCGTCATAAGTCCGACACGCCAGTTATTATTGATCTTACCGCTAAGCCGCATACCGCCATAGATACGATTCTGAATATTTTGTCCGGTAGATGGATCTCTGGTTACACCAATTCTTCTCGAGAAAAAAGGACGCATGTTAGAATATCCGAAATTAGCAAACAGATCTCCATTTTCGAGAAAGAATTGCCTCTTCTCAGGATAGAATATTTCAAACCGATTAAGATTTGTTACCTGCTGGTCTACTTCTACCTGTGAGAAATCAGGGTTGGCAGTGAGATCAAGATTCAACGCTGGACTCACAGCAATTTTTGCATCGCCGCCTATGTCAACATTTTTATCCTGAGGAGTACCATTTTCAAAGTCTTGTAACGATTTCCCCGCCATATAGGGAATGACGGATACATTTACTCCGGGATGTTCAAGAGGCTTATCCCAAATCAATTCACGGAGGGTAGCCAAATTAAGTATAGGATAAGCACGGGAAATAGGTGCCCAGGTGGAACGCTCTGTATAATAACTATCTGTTCTGTAAAAGTTAATGTGCCATGAACTAAGTCCATGCTTGTATCGAATAGTTTTAAAAGGTATCGCTATCTCACACACCCACCGATCGTCTAAAATCTTTGTTTCAGAATACCATTTATTGTCCCAGTCCAGTGAAAGGTCGTCACCGGAAGAGCCTCCGTTTGAAATAAGTCCTTCTCGCTGAACTCCGAAAGGAGTAACACCAAATTGAAATGCGTTTGTACGGTCTTTATACGTATCGAGAATAATATTAAAAACGTCTATAAATCCACCGCTGAAATCCCGACGAAGCGAAGTGGTAACATATTTCCGCGGGCCAAGATTATGCATGGTTGCAAACACATAAATAAAGTGATCATCATACGTCAAGCGGACTTCTGTTCTTACTTTTGAGTAGGAAGAATCGAATGGAAAATATTGTTTGAACTGACCGGCCACCTCGGCTGCATCCCAGTCTGGTTCGTTCATTTCACCATCGACAGCGATTTTTCCAAGTGCTTTTTTAATATGAAGTCCGGAATTCTGTGCACAGACAATCGCCGTTATGCCAAAGGAAATAAGAAGGAATAAAAAGAAAGGGCGCATAGGGAGATTGCCCTGCAAGAATACTGAAATACAGAAGAAGAATGTTAAAAAATTGTTAAGCCAGTTTGTCTAAATAAAAATCAGCTGTTAACGAGTTGTATTCTTCAGTCCATTGATTCCCGGATTGATAAAGAGTAAGGGAATTTTCCACTAACGGTTGGGCGACCAATCCAAATTCCATGAGGGATCGTTCCTGTGGTTTATTATCACGGGAGAAGAACCTCGTTAATCGATGGAGAAATAGTTTTTTGGCTAGGGCCTTTGATATAAAAACGTCGCCTTCGGCAGGAGGGAGGATGATACAGAGTCGTCCTGCTGGAGAAAGCAATTGTGTTGTTGTGGAAATTAAATCATCTAATGTCAATTGAATGTCATGCCTGACACTACTTCTGTTTTCAGTTGGGGAAAGCAAACTTCGGGAAAAGAACGGTGGATTGCAGATTATAAGATCATACTTTTTATTTGTTTCAAACTTCTGAATGCTGGAATTAATTACAGAGATTTTATCCGACCAGGGAGATGACCGCACGTTTTGGGATGCTTGCTGAGCATCTTCTTTTAATAACTCGACGGCATCAATTTTGGCTTCAGTAGCGGTTCGCTGAGCCAGCATGAGGGCAATGATCCCTGAACCTGTTCCGATGTCGAGAATAATTTTTGACTCATTGACATCTACCCATGCACCCAACAGTACGCCATCTGTTCCGACTTTCATCGTGGCGTTGTCATCGCAAACCGAGAATTTTTTGAAATTGAAAATTCCCACAGATCTTATTTTTCCGGAAGGGCACTAATAATTTTTTGTGTCAGCGGGACAATTCCTGATCCATGATGGCTGACGCCTAGTCGAACGACGACTAGTTTTTTGGAGGGCACAATAAATACATATTCATCTTCGAAACCCTCGGCGCCAAATTCGTCATGAGGAAGTCCGGGATGATAGGACTGTTCAGGATTATTTTTTGCGCCGGCATTTAGCCAGAACATTGCGCCATATTGACCAATTGCGGCAGCAGGAGCAGGTGTTGCAGAATATTTTGCCCAGCCCTCCGGAAGGATTCTTTCGCCGTTCCATACTCCGTCATTCAAAAACAGAAGTCCAAATCTTGCCCAGTCACGCGCGCTTGCATATCCATAAGAGGAACCCACGAAAGTGCCGGACGCATCGGGTTCAAGTAATGCATGATACA
>JANYDR010000055.1 GCA_025363495.1 Cyclobacteriaceae bacterium
CTTTGCTCTTCTCCTCTTTCACCAATCCCACCAATGTGGTAATCCGGAAGATCATGAACAAGATCACCAGTACCAGCACGATCCCTATTCCAATAATTATATTCATATCGAATGATTAACGTTCTATGTTCTACTATTAAATATGATGACCCAGGCTTTCCTGCATCATCGGATCATGTTTCGCTACCAATGGAAATTTCGTAAGGCTGGTAAGTGTAACCAGAAGGAATGCTGCCATAAAAATCATCGCCATTCCAATTTCGAGTAATCCTAATCCACCTTCTCCGTGCATTACACCAGGAGTTACCATGTTATAATAGTCCAGCCAGTGACCTAGAATAACAATTGGACAAACAACCTGCAGCATAGCGATCTGACGTTTTGAATCCCTCATCATTAATAACAGGAAAGGCAAAACAAAGTTTAGAATAAGGTTGGCAAAAAAGATCCAACTATACGGTGCAACCAGTCTGCGCTGAACGAAGTAAACAGTCTCTTCAGGGATATTAGCATAGAAAATCAACATGAATTGAGAAAACCAGATGTAAGTCCAGAACACGCTGAACGCAAACACAAATTTACCAAGATCATGAATATGGTTTTCGTTTACCACTTTCAAATAGCCAGCGTTTTTCAATGAAGCAACAATGAACGTGATCATTGCAAGGCCGCATACCCACCAACTTGCAAATACATACCAGCCCATCATGGTGCTAAACCAATGGGTATCAATGCTCATCACCCAATCCCATGCGGCGATCGAGGAACTGTATCCAAAAATGATAAGGAATATTGTAGAGAACTTACGTGAATTATACCAGTGCTGAATTGATCCATCAAGATCTTCCGCCAGCATTTCTTTCTTTATCCATGTAAAGAACAAGTACCAGAGACCAAAGAAAACAACCATTCTTACAACGAAGAACAATGGAAATCCTCCCGGAGCCAACGGCCAGAAAAAGAAACCGCTTTTTCCTGTAATTGCTTTGTCAAAATCGGGACTAGCCTTATCATAAAGATCCGCATGAGTCCAATGAAAAACATCATGTTTTACCACGAAGAAAAGCACGATCATTATTATTCCGGCAAATGGGATCCAATGACCCATTGCAAGTGGAATTCTCTTCACTCCTGCCGACCAACCTGCCTGAGCCGCATATTGGATCGCAATGAAAAATAATCCTATGATACCTAAACCAGCAAAGAACACATTGTTCATCCACAGGGTAGTATAAATTCTTTTCAACCAGGGAGCTGTTTTGGCATGATGCTCTTCAGTTTTAGCGCCTTCTGTTTTAACGGCATCTCCATGCTGATCAACGCTTGCAACAAGATCTTTGGAGATCTGTGCACTCGCATGTTCTTTACCCTTTTCAGCTTCGCCACCTTCATGATGTTCACCACCAGACATTGCCATGAATACACCTATGATAAACAATAGGATTCCTGCTCCCAGCAACATAAAGAGTTTCGAGCGGGTACCCGACTTCAATTCGTATTTTTCGTCAGCTATTTCGTGTGTAGCGTTCATTCGTGCGATCGTTTATCAATTCAATTATTTCTGCTTCTGCAACACTTTTACATACTTGGCAATTTTCCAGCGGTCTTCAGGACTTACCTGAGATCCATGCGATCCCATCAACCCCGCTCCGTAAGTAATTACATGAAATATATGTGCTTCAGATATTCCCAAATAAGAGTCCCCTTTCAGATTGGCTACACCGGCAAACTTATCGGATACCTTTCCATCGCCCATTCCTTTAACACCATGGCAGTGCAAACAATTTGACTGGTACAAAACTTGTCCTGCTGCAACTACTGCCGCTGTTGAGTCCAATGGATTCTTCATCCCTGTTGTTATGAAGTCAATGCTGTCTTTTGCAACTTTCTTGCTGCGATAAGGCAACCAGCCAAATTGATTTCTCTTCACAGTATGAGGAGCCGGTTCTCGCATGTTCATACGATAAGGATTGTATTTATTGGAGTTAAAATACTCTCCTCTTGTAGGACCATTGTCCAATGAGTTAACCCAGCGTCCTGCGGTTTCATCCGTGATCTGTGAAAGCGGCTCATACGCTACTGAGTGATACATGTTAGGCGCATATTCGCGACCCGTGTGATCACCGTGTGCTGTACATCCCAGGAGAAGAACAACAAATGATGTCGCGATTAGAATATTTTTGATCTGCATAGTCCTCATTTCACTAAAAGCTTTTCTCGTTTACTTCCGTCGCACCGTTTTCTTTCAAAATGGCACGAATTTCTTCTTTGCTTGTCTTGTTTGCACCAAGGTCAATTGCCATCACATGCTTGTCGTCTGTGCTGCGAATGTCATATTGACGTGGCCACTTATACGGCTTCATATCACTTACAATCAGGAATGTTATTACCATTCCAAATGCAGAAAGCAACACGGTAAACTCAAATGTTACCGGTATAAAAGGAGGTATTGAATAATTATTCTTACCACCGATGATCATTGGCCAGTCGAAACCAAGCATCCAGATTTGTGTTGACAAGGCCAGGATAGTACCCGTCATACCAAACAGGAAGGCAGCGATCGGCAAACGTGAACGCGTATACCCCAGCTCTTCGTCCAAACCGTGAACGGGAAACGGTGAATACACTTCTTTGATCTTTACTCCTTTATCACGAATGTTTCCAACGGCTTCGAGCAATACATCCTCGTCGTCGAAAATTCCAACCAAAAAGTTCTCTTTTGCAGCGGTCATTGACTATTTCTTTTTAGTGAGCTCCAGTTGTTGATTTCTTTTTTTCAGAAGTTGCTTTCACAATACTCTTCACTTCCGCCATGTTGATCACCGGGAAGAACTTGGCAAAGAGTAAAAAGGCTGTGAAGAAAATTCCAAATGTGAATAAGTATTCCCCGATATCATACATCGTTGGATGAAACATCGTCCAGCTTGATGGCAGATAATCGCGGTGAAGAGAGGTAACAATGATTACAAAACGCTCGAACCACATTCCGATGTTTACTATGATTGAAATGACGAACGTCGCCACAAGATTCGTTCTGAGTCTCTTAAACCAGAAAAGCTGTGGAGAAATAACGTTACACGTCATCATTGACCAATATGCCCACCAGTATGGACCGGTTGCGCGATTGATGAACGCATATTGCTCAGCAGGCACCTGACCGTACCAGGCAATAAAGAACTCAGTGATGTACGCTATACCAACAATTGATCCTGTGATGATGATGACGATATTCATCAACTCAACGTGATAAATAGTAATGTAATCCTCAAGGTGAAATACTTTACGTGTTATCAAAAGAAGTGTAAGCACCATCGCGAATCCGGAGAAGATCGCGCCTGCCACAAAGTAGGGAGGGAAAATCGTCGTGTGCCATCCCGGTACTACTGAGGTTGCAAAGTCCATGGATACAATAGTGTGAACTGAAAGTACAAGTGGTGTTGACAAACCTGCAAGAATCAATGCTACCGATTCGTAGCGTGACCATGTTTTTGCAGCGCCGTCCCATCCAAAGCTCAATGCATTATAAATATTAGCGCGTGTTGTTGCCCCTGCTCTTACCGCACGGTCGCGGATAACTGCAAAGTCAGGGATCAAACCCATGTACCAGAATAAAAGCGAAACGGAGAAGTATGTTGAGATTGCAAATACGTCCCACAGAAGTGGTGAGTTAAAATTCACCCACAGTGAACCGAATGCATTTGGCAACGGCAACGCCCAATAAAATCCTAACCACAAGCGACCCATGTGAAACGCCGGGAAGCTCAATGCACAGATAACGGCGAAGATTGTCATCGCTTCAGCAGCGCGGTTGATTGACATTCTCCAGCGCTGACGGAATAATAAAAGGATCGCAGAAATCAATGTGCCGGCGTGACCAATACCGACCCACCAAACGAAATTAGTGATGTCCCATGCCCAGCCTACTGTTTTGTTAAGACCCCAAACGCCGATACCATTCCATAGCATGTATCCGCAGCAGTACGCGCCATACGTTAAAAACGCAAGCGATACTCCGAAAGCCATCCACCACAGTCGTGTTGGAGCTCCTTCAACCTGGCGGCTGATGTCGTGCGATACATCGTGAACGGTCTTGCCACCGGTTACTAATGTTTCTCTTAAAACTGATTCTGCGTGCATATGCTAAACGTTCCGGTTATCTTATTTATAATTCGATTAAGCGTGCTCTGCTACTCCTTCTTTGTTTCTGATCTTAGTCAGGTAGAAGATGTTTGGCTTCACACCAATTTCTTCCAATACCCTGTAAGCACGTGGGTTGCCTGTTTTCTTATCGAAACCAGCTGCACCATTTTCGTCTTTCGTGATCTTCAACAATTTGGTGATTGCACTTTCAGGATCGTTCATGTCACCGAATACAATTGCACCGGATGAACACGCTGCCTGACATGCTGTGATCACTTCACCATCTTTCATTGGTCTTCTCTCACGTTTCGCGGTAAGCTTTCCTGCCTGTATACGCTGAACGCAGAATGAGCATTTTTCCATCACACCGCGTGAACGAACGGTAACTTCAGGATTCAATACCATGCGACCCAGATCAGTGTTCATCGCAGGATTTGACTGATAGAACTGCTGATTGTCGTGATACTTGAACCAGTTGAAACGTCTTACTTTATAAGGACAGTTGTTGGCACAATAACGTGTACCGATACAACGGTTATAGGTCATTTGATTAAGTCCTTCTGTACTGTGTGTTGTGGCAGCCACAGGACAAACCGTTTCACAAGGAGCATTATTACAATGCTGACATAACATTGGCTGGAATACTACTTCAGGATTTTCAGCTGCTTTCTCTGCTTCCTCCGATGTGTAATTTGTTGAATCGCTGCTGTAATAACGGTCGATGCGCAACCAGTGCATTTCACGGCGACGAATTACTTCGTCTTTTCCGACAAGCGATACGTTATTTTCAACGTTACATGCAACGATACATGATCCGCAACCGGTACAGGTATTCAGATCTATTGACATTCCCCAATGATGATTGTTATAGGTATGTCCTTTCCACAAACTGAGTGAAGAAGGAGCCACTTTCTCATCCCACTTGGTGATTTTTTCTTCTTCGCGACCAGCGCCAGCATCTTTCTTGAATTCACTCAGGACAGATTCCTGGATAACGTTATGACGCCCCATGTATGTCTGGTGCGTTTGAGTTTGCGCTAACTGGAATGCAGTAGAAGTCTTTGCAAGATTCACTCCGGAAAGAATCCCACTGGTAAGTGATCCGTTTTCCATTGCAATGAATGGATAAGCACTTACGCCAAGTTTCTCCGCTACTTTACCAACTTTATCTCTTCCGTAACCAGGTGATATACCGATCGTTCCTGGGGCTTGTCCCGGCTGAATCAATACAGGAACCGTTACAGATTTACCTGCAACGGTAAGTGTTCCCATCTGGGTATTGCTTTCACCATCATTGGTAAATCCAAGAGTCTTTGCATCCTTTTGAGAAATCAAAATCGGATGATCCCAAACAACTTTAGTAATAGGATCTGGCAACTCCTGTAAGAGAGGATTGTTCGCCTGTGAACCATTTCCTACTCCATAACTTTCGTAAATGGCCAACTCTAAAGCTGAATTGCCTGATTTATATGTTGATGAAACTGCTGACGCTGCTGCTGAAATATCTCCTGTAAATGAAACTGAACCAGTCGCATCAGATTTCAATTCGAGCACTCCATCATATAAGCACTTGTCCCACCATGATTGGAAATCCATTCCTGAATCAGCTTTTCCATAGAACCAGCTCTTCCAATTCTCTTTTACGAATGTGAAATATTCTGTCGGTGCACCCGCCCATATCATAAAGCTCTCCTGAGCCTGACGTGATTTGAAGAGTGGCGTGATCGCAGGTTGAGATAAGCTGTATAAATTTTTCTTAGGTTCGAAATCATTCCATGACTCGAGGTAATGATGATCAGGAGCTTTGTAAGTAGTTAATGAAGCAGTTTCATCTTCAGTATATCCTGTAGAAACCGTTAATGAGATATTCTTAAGAGCAGCTCCGAGCTTGGCTCCCATCGGATGATCATAAACAGGATTACAGTTATAGAATATGACAGCCCCAACTTTTCCGACTTCTGCGTCGGCGATGAAAGAAGCCATAGCCTCATCATTTCCCTGACGGAAATTTACTGGCAGGCCTGGAAGAATGGTTGAACCATAGCTGCCGAGCATATCATTTATGCCGTTGACGATGGTTTGTACATTTTTATCATTTGAACCTGATACGACTAATGAGCTTCCTTTTGTTGCCCAAAGATCTTCTGCCGCTTTGTCGAGGTTAGCAATTTTATCGATGCCTCCTGACAACGCTGCTTTGCCAGCCTTTGCAGCAATAAGATTATAAAGTTGAGTAGCTACCAAACCTGATTCAGAAGGTTTAACCATTGAGCGATAATCTGCATTGGCACCTGTCAATGATAAGTTTGCCTCGAATGAATAAAGGCGTGACATATCGCGATGATCTTCATCGATCTTACGAGTAGCCGCGAACTGCTTAGTGAATTCAATTGGAGCAAGCCATGTACCGAGGAAGTCAGCTCCAAGAGTTACTATGGTTTTTGCTTTGCTGAAATCATAAGAAGGAATAAAGCCCGTTCCGAATGAAGCTTCGTTTGCTTTCCACACTCCATAATAAGAGATAGGATCATATTGAACGTGCTGTGTGCCAGGGTATTTCGCTTTGAATTTATCGATCGTCAGCTTCGTGCTTGGACTTAGAATAGTATTTGATACAATTCTGATCTGTCCTTCTTTTCCAACAACCTCTGTAAGTTTTGCAACAATCTCGCTGTCAACAGTTTCCCAGTCAGCAGCCTTATCGGCAATCTTTGGTCCACGGAGACGGTAATTATCATACAACGAAAGCACGGAAGCCTCCACTTGTGCACTTGTTCCGCCGGTTGATACACTTGATAATACGTTACCTTCAATTTTTATCGGACGACCATCACGGGTCTTTACTAAAACGCTGCAATAGTCACCACCATCTATATAAGAAGATGCGTAATAGTTAGCAATACCGGGATCAGCATCCATCGGCTTGGTAACAAAAGGAATGGCTTTGCGGATAGGTGTTTCGCAGGCAGCCAATGAAGCCGCGGCTACACTGAAGCCCATCATCTTTAAGAAATCCCTGCGGGAATGTCCTGGATCTTCTTCAACACCGATGTTGGCAAACTCTTTCCCGGCATGCTTAACGAAAGCGGTGTCGTTCTTAAGTTGTTCCAGTCCTTTCCAATATGTCTTTTTAGTAGTACTCATATGAGTTGGTCGTTCCTTTTATCTGTAATGTTCTGTCTTATAATCAAGTAATCCTGAAATCCTTTAATCCTAAAAACCCTGCTCAGTAATGACACTTAGCGCACTCCAGTCCACCGTTCTCCTCAACTTTGAAACTCTTTTTATTGTGGATTTCAACAAGCTTGTCATAATAGGCATTTCCCTTAGTATTAACATCTGTTTTGCGGTGACAATCGATGCACCAGCCCATTGTTAATAAGTTGTATTGTTTCACCACATCCATTTCCTGGATCGGTCCGTGGCAGGTTTGGCAAATGACGCCAGCAACGTTCACATGTTGTGAGTGATTAAAGTAAGCAAGATCAGGAAGGTTGTGGATACGCACCCACTCTACCGGTTTGGTTTTCCCTGTGTAAGTTGAAGTAGCAGGATCGAATCCAACAGCGGCATAAATTTTTGCAATCTCTCCTTCTCCTGTGTTGGTACCTGCCTTGATCTGCGAGTGGCAGTTCATACAGATATTGGTAGAAGGAATATTAGCCTGTTTACCTTTTGCCGCGCCGGTGTGGCAATACTTACATTCAATTTCATACTGACCAGCATGGATCTTATGTGAGAATGCGATAGGCTGCTTAGGCTGATAATTCTTCTGAACGCCAATAGAATAGAGTCCGTCAATAACACTTTTGAAGGTAACAGTACTCACAATGAATATCACCAGGAAGATGAAGCCAGGACTGCGCGTAACCGATGAAAATGTAATCGGCGAATTGACAATTTCCTTATCTTCTTCAGAAAGCTCTTTCGTATCAAGAAACTTGCGTAATGCGCTGACAATGAGGATCAAAATGACAACGAGAAGGATCAGGATAATGATCATTCCAACAAGAATAGCGTCTAAATATGCAGAAGGCTCTGAGCTTCCGGAACCGGTGCCCCCTGCTGCAGCTGTTACAGGTGCGGCATCTGGTTTCGCAGCCTCCGCCTTTACGTAGGCTATGATGCTAAGAATTTGTTCGTCTTTAAAACTTGTAAAAGCCGTCATCTGGCTTTTTTGATACTCCGCATAAATTTTGTTGGCGTAATCATCACCACTACCAATAACTTTTGCGGGATTGTGCACCCAGTTAACAATCCAACCTAATGAGGGAACACGAGTTTCAACACCGGCGAGAGCTGGTCCGATCAATTTTGTTTTAACACGATGACACGTTTTACAGTTTGCGTTGAACAATGCCTCCCCTGCGGTAATCGCAGCCGCGTCTGTCGGGAGTTCCTGAGCTTGTACGGAGTAAGATAGTAGTAGACAGAGGAGAAAAGTTGAAACACAAGTAAAGATTCCGGAGAACAATCGCTTCATCATGTGGGTTAGGGTTCCGCCTTTTATACGGAGATGCACAAATCTACACTTGGATGTCATTATTTCAAATCTTTTTTTGGGCTTTGGCATGATTGTTTAAGTCATACAGAATTCATTTTGATAACTTGATCTGAAAGCTTTCCTGCTATCTTTCAGACGTATTAAATCAGCAATTTAGAATTAGTATAAACTAGTAAATTTCCTGAGAATTCAGCTTAAAATGACGGCTTTTGATTACATCACGGTATTAATTTCGATCATTCTCGGTCTGGGAATCACTCAGATCATGACTGGAGTTGCTGACCTTGTTCATCAATGGGATAAAGTCAAACTGTACTGGCCGCACCTGATCTGGATCGTTTTAGTTTTTATTCTTCACATAATGGAGTGGTGGGAAACGTATCAACTCCAGGTTTTCAATTCATGGCGACTACCCTTCTTTTTGTTTTTGTCATTGTATCCGGTCAATCTTTTTATCCTTGCCAGGATTCTTTTTCCATTTAGTCCACAGGAAGGCGCCACGATTGATTTGAAGCAATTTTACTACGCTAATTTCCGAAAGTTCTTTCTCAGCATGACCATACTGGTAGCGTTGTCAATTACCAGCAACATCATTGTCCATGGATTTACATATGATCAATTGATTGAGGTTGCCCTCTTCATCATATTTGGATGGGTAGCGCTTCGGAATTATCAAATGGAGTGGCTTCATAAAGTTATGGCTACCGGACTTTTACTTGCGCAGACAATTACTATTATTGTCAATTGGAATACGTGGTTGATCCGGTAGTAAGGGAATGTGTTCACGTTACCAGGGTGAAGCTTAAGGACTTAATAACCTCGTATATTTGTATGATTTTAAAGAGTATTGATAGATAGAATAGTGTGATGAAATCGATGAAATCAGGTGTATTTGCGGCTATTTTCTTCTTTCTAGGAATAGTAGCACCTGCTATCGCACAAGAGACCCACGCAAAAAAGAAACGTCCTTACCCCTTACGAATTGCCACCAAAGACACTACGGCACTCAAACGCAAGCAGCTCACATTTTTCCCGGTTATTTATCGGTCTCCGGAAACTGGTCTCGCTTACGGAGTGCTGGCACTTGGACTTTTTAAGATGATCGGAGTAAAAGATTCGCTCACCAGAACCTCTAATGCTGAACTACCAATAATTCTAACATCCCAGAAACAGTTTATTGTTGATCTGATGTATAATCTGATCACCAACAAGGAGCGATTCTTTATCAGGGGTCTTAACCAGTACAACAACTTCAGTGAATACTACTATGGCATCGGTAATCAGACCACTGAGGCAAATCAGACAAGTGTAAAATACATCTCGTTTAAGACAAACCAGAGGGTTATGACACGTGTGGGAGGTCGACATTTTGCAGGACTTCAATATCAATACTATAAGGTGTCGAATACTTCTTTCGTAGACACTCTTCAGTACAGTCCAAAAAATACGGAGCTTGGTTACAATGGTTTCACTACCTCAGGACTTGGTTTTGTGTACTTATATGATTCACGGAATAACGTGATCAATTCAATGCACGGAACCTATATTGAAGTATCAAGTCTCTACCTGAACAAGATTGAAGGGAGTCAATATAATTTTTACAACTATACCATCGACGCCCGCAAATTTTTCCCCATCGGCAAAGGACAGATATTAGCTATACAGGGATTACTTAATCACAATGTTGGAGATGTGCCCTGGAGACAGATGGCGGCCATGGGTGGCTTCAGTTTGATGCGCGGATATTATCTGGGACGACTTCGCGACAAGAACTATGCTGCTTTTCAGGCGGAGTATCGTTTGCACATCTGGAAATTTTTAGGAATGGCGGCCTTCGCATCTACTGGTGAAGTTGCCCCGCGTCTGGGCGATCTAACGTTTGATGGATTGAAGTTTGCAGGAGGAGCTGGCCTTCGCTTTCAAGTCGATAAGAAAGAAAAAGTTAACATCAGGTTTGATGTAGGCTTTGGGTCGAATCAGCCGGGGTATTACTTGACGATTGGGGAAGCATTTTAAATACGGGTAAAAGGTAGTTAGTGGTTGGTAAAAGGTGGACTCCGTTAATTTAGAGAATCGTGTATAGTTATAAGATCTCGTTAATACACCGCGATACCTGGCAACTTGTAACCTGCAACTTGTAACTCCCCATGTCTCTGAATACATTCTCACCACAGTCAACATTTCTCAAACCTTCAGGGCTTCCGCAGCTTTCCAATAAATCAACAGTTATAGTTATAGGTGCAGGAGCATTTGGTGGATGGTCAGCATTATCACTATTAAGAAAGGGATTAAACGTAATACTCGTTGATGCGTGGGGCGCTGGGAATTCAAGAAGTAGTTCCGGTGATGAGACACGCGTGATCCGCTCGACATATGGAGGTAATGAATTTTACTTTGACATGAACGTGCGGGCACTGGAGCTCTGGAAAGAAAATGAACAGCGCTGGGGCAAAAAGCTTTTTATCAATAAAGGTGTGCTGTGGTTTTGCTATGAAGAGAAAACCCCACTTCTGGACGCCTCCATCCCATTTACAAAAAAACATAAAATGGAATATGAGTACCTAAGCGTTGATGAACTCAAAAAAAAATATCCTCAGATAAATACTGCCGACCTTCATCATGCTTACTACGATCCGTTCGGCGGCAACCTTAACGCACGCGAGAGTTGTCAAGCTGTTAAAGAAGCATTTGTAAAAGAAGGTGGAAATTTCATTCAGGAATTTGTAAAGCCTGGGCAGATTCAATCGGGAGCATTGGATAAAATAATTTTATCAAGTGGCACTTCCTTGCAGGCTGACGCATATCTGTTTGCCTGTGGATCGTGGTTAGGACAAATGTTTCCCGATGTGCTTGGTGATGTAATAAGCTGTACCAAACAGGAAGTATATTATTTAGGTGTGCCAAAAGAGGAGTCACTTGACTATGACTCAATGCCAGTCTGGATCGATGTGGATGGAAAAGATTTTTATTATGGAATCCCTGGCAATGCAAACCGTGGATTTAAAATTGGAGTAGACAGGCGTGGCGAAAAATTTGATCCAACTAATGGAGAACGTTTATCTGATCCACAAGTACTTGCGCACGCACGGAAATTTATTGCCCACCGGTTTCCAGGATTAAAGAATGCACCTTTGATAGAGAGTCGTGTTTGTCCTTACGAAAATTCAATTGATGGGAATTTCGTTTTTGA
>JANYDR010000062.1 GCA_025363495.1 Cyclobacteriaceae bacterium
TAATATCAATGTGATGCTGGCCGCAGCGGGTATGAACTTCAAACGAATGATCAACAAGTGGAAAGTAAATCCACTTGTCTTTTTGGCTCAACTTTTTGAAGCTCTGCTAAAAGTCTTCAAATATCAATTTTTCCTGAAAAAGAGTTTTTAAGGGACGACTAAATAGCTATCCTGGCAAGTTGCCAATGACGAAGAAGGAGTTAGACGACTATTTGAAGAGCAGAAACTATTAATATGTTACCGGTTACAGGTTGCAAGTTACCGGCAATCCGAATCTACCTGTACCCTGTAACTTGAAACCTGTAACAGCGTAAGTGAAAATAATATGGACAACCTACCTAATTGGTCAAATCACTAAACAAAAACATAATGAAAAGCATCATAAAACAAATCGCCGAAAAGAATAAAGTAAGGGAAAGCGAAGAAGCGCTTGCACGTCAGGCGGAAATCGATAGCCCAAAAACAAAAGACAATCGTCGCAATTTCCTGAAGAAAACTGCATTGGGTGGAATGACCATGGCCGGCCTTGTAGGATTGTCGTTTGAAGATTCTGTCGCACAAACTACTTCCAAAGTTCAAAAGGCATCTGCACCATCGGATCTTAAGATCACAGATTTGCGCTATTGCGTAACTACTGTATTGGGTCGAACTGCCATGCTTCGTATTGATACCAATCAAGGCATCTATGGATTAGGTGAAGTACGCGATGGAGCTGATCCTCGATACGCACTGATGTTGAAGAGCCGAATCCTTGGAGAAAATCCCTGCAACGTTGAAAAGATATTCAAGATCATCAAGCAGTTTGGCGGTCCTGCCCGTCAGGCGGGTGGTGTGTGTGGCGTTGAAATGGCGCTATGGGACCTGTGTGGTAAAGCATACAATGTACCTGCATGGCAATTGTTGGGGGGAAGATACCGAGACACTATCCGCATCTACGCCGATACTCCTGAAGCATCAAGTCCTGAAGAACAAATAAAGCTTATCAAGTTCAGAACAGAGACACAAGGATATACCTGGTTAAAGATGGATGTCTCCATCAACGAGGTCAAAGACAATAAGAATTCATTGGTCAATTCAGAAATCTTAAAGCAAGGTTCCAGTCAATGGCAAGGTGGTTATATGTCATACGCCAATACACGTCACGCTTTCACTGGCATCCAGGTCACTGAAAAAGGACTTGACGAAATGGCGCAGATAGTGGAGAATGTTCGCAACATGGTAGGATATGAGATCCCCCTCTCCAGCGATCACTACGGTCATATGGATGTTAACAATTGTATACGTTTAGGTAAAAAACTTGATAAGTACAGATTGGCATGGCTTGAGGACATGGTGCCATGGCAATGGACTGATCAACATAAAATGATTACCGACGCGTTGGATACTCCCACAACTACCGGAGAAGATATCTTTTTGCTATCAGGATTTAAAGATCTTATCGATCAGCACGCTGTTGACATTATCCATCCAGATCTTGCTTCCTCTGGTGGTCTGCTGGAAACAAAACGAATTGGTGACTATGCGGAAGAAAAAGGAATCGCGATGGCAATGCACCAGGCAGGAACTCCCATTTCGTTCATGGCTAATGTTCATTGTGCGGCGGCTACTCAAAACTTCCTTGCACTTGAGCATCACTCAGTAGATCTGCCATGGTGGGAAGGCTTGGTTAAAACAACCGATGGAAGAAAATTAATCGACAAGGGTTTTGCTCCTGTTCCGCTTACTGCTCCGGGGCTTGGCATTGAATTGGTTGATGAAGAAGTAAAGAAACATCTTCATGCTTCTGATACTACCTACTTCGCTCCTACTAAGGAGTGGGATGAAAAACGATCTCACGACAGAACATATAGCTAATTAATAATGCAGCCCGTGTTGCAGATTTAGTAATCGGGCTGCAATTTTATTTCATGAGATTTAACAGAGAAATGCTAATTCCTTAAACTCATCTCCACTCTCAAATTTTCAAATTGGTTCTCATGCAAAAGCCTAAAGTTCCTCTCATCGTAACCGGAATTTTCTTAATCGTCTACATTGTAGCAACTATCACAAGATCTAATGAATATGCCGGATGGTCATTAGTTGGTTTCTTTTTTTCACTCGCCATTACATTTCGTGGATATGAACAGTTGAAAGGCTACTCCTACACGACTATGATTTTTGCGGCTGTCAGTGCCGCCATGTATTATCCTGATTATTTTATTCAGGTTGGTGATTTTAAATTCACAGGTTTAATAATACCTCTAATACAAATAATCATGTTTGGTATGGGAACATCCATGAGCATGAACGACTTCGCAACCGTTA
>JANYDR010000079.1 GCA_025363495.1 Cyclobacteriaceae bacterium
CTTCTCGACCGTTTTGATGAAAAGCTAAATGCCTATGGAGGCAATATGAAACGCGCTGCCATTGAGCTGGCTAAGGATTGGCGGATGGACCGATTTTTGCGCCGTTTGGAAGCGATGTTAATCACCGTGAACAAAGACGAAATACTCATGTTGTCTGGCACTGGTGATGTAATAGAACCAGATCACCAGGTCGCAGCTATTGGCTCAGGCTCAATGTATGCGCAATCGGCGGCGCTGGCATTAAAGAAATTTGCTCCTCATTTGACGGCAGAGGAAATGGTGAGGGAAAGCCTTCATATCGCGGCGGATATATGTATTTATACGAATCATAATCTGGTTGTGGAGAAGATAGGATGATCTGTCAGACCTTTCTCTATGCAAAGTTAACAGGCCGCTCCTATGGAGCTCCGTTCCGAGGCTGGTCAACGTTTCTACAAACGGGTCGCCTCTAGCGAGGCTTTGGTCGATCTGAATTTCCGTTCAATAATGTTTACGCATTGATAATTTGTGATGATCAGCGCCGGCAGCGCGACCGGTTTAGATAGGGTGATCTGTTAGACTTGCTTTACCGCGCCATGCAAAGTTAACAGGCGGCTTGTATGGAGCTAGGCTTCGAATCTGATCTACGTTTCTACAAACAGGTCGCCTCTGGTGAGGCTTTAATTCATCTGCGTTCATATCCAATCCTGTTACACCCCGATAAATTGTGATGATAAGTGCCAGCGGCGCGACCGGTTTTGTAGACACGCATTGAACAACAGACATTAGCGCCGTAGGTGCGGCCTGTTTACAGGTAATCAATCAACTCAAATAAATCGGATTTCAGGCCGCCTCAATTGCTCCCAACATTACCCGACACGCCTCCACAATCTCTTCTTTAGATATTGTAAGCGGAGGCGCGATCCTGAAACTATTTGGATGAGATAAAAACCAATAACAAATCACCCCGTGTTGCTTCGCGTATTCAACAATCCTGTTTACGATTTCTTCTGAATCAAAGTCAATCGCGAACAGCAATCCAATTCTTCTTATCTCTTTTATTTTTGGATGTTGAAGCAACGATTCAATCAGCTTACCTTTTTCTTCAACCTGTTTTAAAAGATTCTCTTCTTCAATTACCTCCAATGTGGCAAGGGCCGAAGCGCAACAAACCGGGTTTCCGCCAAAGGTTGTAATGTGCCCAAGCATTGGATCAAATGTGAAAGTTTTCATTTTTTCCTCAGAAGCGATGAAGGCACCCAACGGTAATCCGCCGCCGAAGGCTTTCGCTATGGTAAGAATATCGGGAGCAATGTCGTAATGCTCAAATGCGAACAACTTTCCGGTGCGACCCATTCCACACTGGATCTCATCAAGAATCAACAAAGCACCTGTTTCATCACAGCGGTGCCTTAGCGCCTTCATGTAGTCTTTGCGTGGAATTCTTACACCTGCATCTCCCTGGATCGTCTCTACGATAACGCAGGCTGTTTTCTCTGAGATATGCGTAAGTTGGTCTGCATTATTAAAGTCAATAAAACTTATATCTGGCAGGAGGGGTCTGAAAGCATTTTTCTTCTTTTCATTACCCGAAACACTGAGAGACCCATGTGTACTGCCGTGATAAGATTTTTTGAACGAGACAATTTCACTTCTGCCGGTATATCTTTTTGCGAGCTTGAGTGCTCCTTCGTTGGCTTCTGTTCCGGAGTTAACGAAGTAGCAGCAGTTAAGGTGCGAGGGTAACAGACTTGTCAGCTTTGCCGCTAACTGATTAGGAGATGATTGAATATACTCGCCGTACACCATCACGTGGAGGTGTTTATCTACCTGGTCTTTGATGGCTTTGACAACCGCGGGGTGACGATGACCTATGTTGCTCACTGAAATACCTGAAATCATATCCATGTAGCGCCTACCGTCGTGACCGTATAAATAGACGCCTTCAGCTCGTTCGATCGTTATGCCGAATGGGAAAGGCGAGGTCTGGGCTATTCTGTGATAAAAGATCTCAGGTTCAAAATTCATAAGGCAAGATTCGCAGAATTACTTGTCAAAAAAAAGACCTCCGCAGTTTCCCGCGAAGGTCGTTACCAAACACTATTTTAAATCTATTAATCCATGGAGGATGTTCTCACTGGCTGATCAGTCTCTGCCATTGGTTTATATTTCGTGCGACGGCTGGTTTTTGCAGAAACAAGGACAGACCGGTTGTGGGAGGCTGTTCTTTTCTTATAAAGAAGATAGCAGGCTTTATTTGAAGTTCTCTTTGAAGAGAACTGCTTGGTCGTGATATTTTTCAACTTGCGATTTACAGACTGAGCGTCGGCGGGTCGCGCGAATAGCATACCGGCAATAATCAGAATGATCAACACCAGAACCTGGGTCATTCTTTGACGAATGTTTATGTTGGATAATTGCTGTGCCATATGCTTTGTTGTTTTTGTTGCATCAAAGGTGGGGTGTTGGCGCAAAATAAACTTCCCAATAAAGGGATAAACCATACATCAGTATACTAACCGATTGGCTTTTCAATATGGAGAGGTAAGCATTGGAATGCGTGGATGTTTTCCCACAGATTCCACAGATTCGGCATTTAACCGCAGAGCCGCAGAGGGAATTCACGCAAGGAGCTGAGCTTTTGCTTGTGCTAAGAACGCTGAGGCTGCCTTCGGCAGAGCAGCGCTGAGTTCGATAACGCGAGCGTGACTTGCTATACGGAGTGCCATGGGTCTTAAATGACCCCAGAGGGGTCAAATATTTGTAACCCTGAGCTTCAGCTCGGGGTGAGGTAGCCGCAGTATCGGTGGGCACGCGCCACAGATACCCTCAATCGATCTTCTCACGATATCGCGCGCCACAACTAAACTGAAGCAACGGAATGCTTTTAATTTTGTTAGATAGCACGCTACGGATTTTACGCATGACCCCCGAGGGGTCAAATATTTGTAACCCTGAGCTTTAGCTCGGGGTGAGGCAGGCAAAGAATCGATGGGCACGCGCCACAGAATTCCCCAATCGATCTTCTCATGTTTTGGCGCGGAACAACTGAACTGGATCAATAGAGCCTTTTCAATTTTTGCCAGATAGAGTTTTTACTGATAAGCCGTTGCTACCTTAATCAGGTTACTATGTTGATCGTCTTACCTTGAATGGGCTTCCTTAGAATGTATGTTACTCACAAAAAAATTGCCCCCGCAGAATCTGCGGAGGCTATCACTAAACACCCCTATTTGTGATCAATTTGAGGAAGCAACCTTTGGATCTTCAGTTTCGGCTAAGGCATATTTGCTTCTGGATGAATGTCTCGCGGAAGCAACCATAGTGTGCTTCGACTGAGATCTTCTTTTTTTGTTAAGGATATGGCAGGTCTTCTTAGAATCTTTATGCACGGCAATACGATACTTCGGATTATCATATCGTACTGACCCCTGCGCTTTGGCTACCTGCGAAAATAAAGTAGTTGCCAAAATCAAGACTACAAGAATTATAATCTGTGTAAGTCTCTGACGAACGTTGAAATTAAATAGTTGCTGTGCCATACCCCTCTGTTTTTGATAAGTCAAAGGTGCGCCGGTCCGGGAAAAGAAATTCTCCAAAAATGACTCAAATACTACATCAGTAAACTAACCGTGAAACCGCAAAGCGACTGGAAATAGCCGAAAGCATAATTAGTTTAATACGCTGATTTTCAATTGAATAAATCAATTTACTTAATTTTTTTAATACCCCTATAATGAGGGATTATGCTGACTTTTGAAGCTCATCCAATTGCCAAAGTTGTTTGAAATCTTACATGCTCCCACTATCCGTGGGACTCATTAGACGGAAGAAATTCCGGTTCTTTTCTGGCAATATCATTAAATTAGGAAAAGGCTCATTTGGCTTTTGCATCGACGTTTCTCGCAAAGAGCGCAAAAGGAAATGCACAAATCACGCCAAGGCAAAAGAAGATCTGACTTTGCGGTCCGCGATCTGACTTTGCGGACTTCGCGTGAAACTGTCGAAGCGCTTTACCTAAGCAAAAAAGGCATCCTTCCGGACGCCTTTTTCTATATACGAAGAAATTTGTTTAAAGCTTACAACTTAGCCAACTCCTGTGTTAGATCAATAATCTTGTTTGAATATCCCCACTCGTTATCATACCATGCCACAACTTTTACAAAGCTGTCGTTCAGCGCGATACCAGCTTTAGCATCGAAGATACAGGTACGAGCATCTCCTATGAAGTCGGAAGAAACAACCTCATCTTCGGTATATCCAAGAATTCCTTTCAGTTCACCATCAGCCGCTTCTTTCATTGCTGCTTTGATCTGATCATAAGAGGCTGGCTTTACAAGACGTGCTGTTAAGTCGACAACAGATACGTCAGCAACCGGAACCCGGAAGGACATTCCAGTTAACTTCCCCTTCAACTCAGGGATAACCAATGCTACAGCTTTTGCCGCGCCGGTAGAAGATGGGATAATATTTTGGTAAGCACCGCGACCGCCACGCCAGTCTTTGGCAGAAGGTCCGTCGACTGTTTTTTGTGTTGCCGTTACTGCATGAACGGTGCTCATAAGTCCTTCAGCAATACCGAACTTATCATTCAATACCTTTGCAAGTGGTGCAAGGCAGTTAGTAGTGCATGATGCGTTTGAAACAATCGTATGTTCAGCTGTTAATTTCTTATGGTTTACGCCCATTACGAAAGTAGGAGTGTCGTCTTTAGCAGGGGCCGACATTACCACCTTTCTAGCTCCGGCGGTAATATGTTTTTGAGCGTCTGCTTTTGTTAAGAACAAACCAGTCGATTCAATAATAATTTCGGCTCCGATATCTCCCCATTTAAGATTGGCTGGGTCTTTTTCTGCCGTTACACGGATTTTCTTTCCATTCACAATAAGATGACCATCTTTAGCTTCAACAGTGCCATCAAATTTGCCGTGGGTAGAGTCATACTTGAGCATATAGGCCATGTACTCAGGATCTACAATATCGTTGATTCCTACTATTTCAATATCCTTGCGGCCTACAGCAGCCCTGAAAGCGAGGCGACCAATACGACCAAATCCGTTGATACCAATCTTTGTCATGTGTTTATCGGGTTAAATTTTCCGAGGCGTAAAAATATATCAGTAATAAGGTAAAACCAACCAATAATGTTCCCCGTGGCAGAAAAAAGAACTGGGCGTTTTTGTCAAATAGCAGGATGCTTCTATCTTTGCGACTCTTTAAAAAAGACGGTCCGTTCGTCTAGGGGTTAGGACACCAGATTTTCATTCTGGTAACACGGGTTCGATTCCCGTACGGACTACTTATTTGACCGTCAAACGGTTAATAATCAGGATATTACTCCGATTCATTCAATAAGGGTCGATCTATTGGTAGAGTGCCAAACCCTTTACTAAAGGTGCTTTCGTTAAATTTATAAGTCATCTGTTCCCCCAGTCCTTAGCCCATTTTCACATGAAGCAATGTATCAGGGTCTCATTGGTGCTGGCACTTTTCAACGTGAACGCGCAAGCGCAAAGTCTTTTCTTGTATGGCGGATCAAGTCACAAAGATTTCCTTGGGTGTCTGAATTGCGCAGAGACAGATCCGAATTCGATTTGGAATCCCAATGGGATGTATGGAAATGGATTTGGAGCTAATTCTATCTGGAACCCTGGCTCAGTTTAAGGTGGAATAAATAGCGCGCGCAGCGATGCAGAATCCGGTAGACAGTATTAAGCATGAATAGAGTTATTACTAAAGTCATGAGAGAGCGCCTAAGCTTGGTGTGTTTACAGCTCAATGAACATTTCAAATTCCTTTAAAACGTTCTCCGGTAATGTTGTTGTTTTCATAATCATATTGTTTTAACAAACCTCCAAAAGAGGGTGGACAAAAACAATCATGTTTTCCTGACATTTTTCTACGTTTCTACCTGCTGACGAAACTGGCGATATGAAAATTGTTATCAAAATTCCTTACAAGTCGTCGATCTTATGTGGCTTTATAAACTTCAATTATTTCAATCAAATCCTTCTCCACTCTTTCACGTTCAATATTTTTCGTATTATAACTTTTATAAAAAAAAGAATTGTCATATCTCACTAATCCTGAATAATTGACCGTTTTGAAATATTCTTGCAAAGTTATAGCACTTTCCAAGTGCCAATTTTTCTTCAAGCTACCTATCGAAAATTTCTGACTAACTCCATACGCCAAGATCAACGTCTCAATGTCTGCATAATAGAGATACACAGGATAAATCCCATCACTGACCGTATTAGCATCTTTTAAAAATGCAATCCAAGGAATCAGAGCTTTGCGTCCCTGACCAAAGCTTACTTTCACTTTTAAACCCAAATAGTTTTTCAAGTATTCATTAGTGCCCAATTTCGTTGTTCGATATTGAGCCAAGAATTGCGTAATCTGATCAAAGTAATCCATAAGCTTTTAGTTTCTTTAAATGTTTATCGTTCTTCAATTCGCATTCCCATATTCTCAACACTTCCCAACCTCGTTGCTCCAACTCTTCATTCACTTTTTCATCTCTTGTTGCATTGCGACGAAACTTATTGTCCCAATAATATTGATTTGATTTCGGCATTAAATTCTTACACTCGTGA
>JANYDR010000082.1 GCA_025363495.1 Cyclobacteriaceae bacterium
GAATCGCCCGGATATCAGACAAGCCGAGCTTAATCTCGCAGCCGCCAAACTGGATGTAAAAGTTGCCAAAGCCAATTTTTATCCTTCGTTGGATATCTCTGGAGCGATTGGCTATGAGGCGTTTAACGCATCGTATCTCATTAGTAAACCTGAATCAATGATGTATAATCTGATGGGCGGATTGACACAACCATTGATCAACCGGAACGCCATCAAAGCTATCTATTACAATGCCAACGCCCGACAGATTCAGACGGTTTACAACTACGAACGAACCATCTTAACGGCTTACATTGAAGTGGCTAACCAACTGGCCAATATCAATAACATGAAAAAAAGTTATGAGTTGAGACTACAACAGGTGAAGGCGCTTACCGAGTCGATCGATATTTCAACACGCCTTTTCAAATCAGCAAGAGCCGACTATATGGAAGTATTATTAACTCAACGTGATGCGCTGGAATCAAGATTTGAACTGGCTGAAACCAAGAAGCAACAGATGAATGCTATGGTTAATATTTACCAGGCGCTCGGTGGAGGGTGGAATTATTAAGTGGGTCGCAAGGTTACAGGTTGTGGGTCCGAAAAGTGTGAAGCCAGTAGCTTGAGACAACCCGGGTCTGGTTCGGGGAAATTGAAAATGCTGGAATACTGAAACGTTTTATTAAAAATTTAGATGAATCAAATCGCAAGTTGGAAACGACTTGCGATTTTTGATTTTGTGGCCCCGGTAGGAATCGAACCTACATCTTGAGAATCGGAATCTCAAATTCTATCCATTGAAATACGGAGCCAAATTCCCGCCAAAGATAAGAGTTTTGTCGAAGTTCTGGGGTCAAATTCCTATCAGAGATTTTTCCCACAGATCACACAGATGAAGGCTGGTAGCTTTGATGCTGTCAGTGCAATTTAATTTTTTTGACAAAAGAATAGCAATGATCCACGATAATCTGCCTCATTCATAAGGTCGAATACATTTCCCACAGATTTAACTCTCGCAGATTTTCGCAAAATCCTAAGAGCTTCACTAACACCTGCCGGCATTCGATCTGTCGAATCCGTGGGAAATGCATTCAGTTCATTGATTGCCAAATTCGATCCGCATCAATCATTCCCTTACCGCTCATAAAACCCATCCTTTCCTAGAACTCATCAAAAAAAACTACTCCATCCAAATCCCCTCGTTTCAACCGTTTGATTTCTCAGACATAACTCAGTCTAAGCCATCCTAAAATCACTCAGCAATTCCTGATATGAGGTTATCCAAATCTTTTATAGTTTAAGTGAAAACCGAACCACCTATGAAATCCAAAATCATTCAACCCCTCCTGTCATTGCTGCTGTTGCTTGTCTCAACACTGGCAATGTCGCAACCCAAACAACCCGACTGGACCAAGATCGAAGAAGAAACAATGAAACATTTTCAGGCGATCCTGAGAATAAACTCCAGCGACCCTCCCGGTATTGAAAAGCCAGTCGTGGATTACCTGAAATCAGTACTAGATAAAGAAGGAATTGAAACAAAAGTATTTGCACTCAACCCCAATCGTCCTAACCTCGTAGCACGTTTGCGCGGCAGCGGCAAAAAGAAACCGGTGCTCATTATGGGCCATACCGATGTAGTGAATGTAGATTCAACGAAATGGAAACACTCTCCTTTTTCTGCAACACGTGAAGGCGGATATGTCTACGGTCGTGGCGCAGTGGATGACAAGGATAATGTTGTAGCGTGTCTTATGGTAATGCTTATCATTAAGCGTATGAACATGCCACTGGACCGAGATGTTATCTTCCTTGCAGAGTCGGGAGAAGAAGGCAATGTAAAATATGGTATCGCCTACATGGTAAATGAACACTGGTCGGAAATTGATGCCGAGTATTGCTATGCCGAAGGTGGCGGCGTTATAAGAACAGCTGGCAAAGTGCTGTACTCTTCTATTGCTACCACGGAGAAGATGGGCCGGGGTGTAAAATTAATTGCACGCGGTGTGGCTGGTCATGGATCTGTTCCATTGCAAACCAACGCAATTGTCCATTTATCGCGCGCCATCTCCAACATTGCTGCATGGCAAACTCCTATGCGGTTGAATGAAACTACTCAGGCTTACTTTCAACGATTGTCTACCATCAGTCCAACCGATGAAGCAGCACGTTACCAGGCAATTCTTAGTGGAAAGGGTGCCGACGCCGTACAAGAATATTTTGCTGCGTTTGAGCCATCCAAACATTCTGTGTTAAGAACATCTATCTCACCTAATATTATTAAAGGGGGATACCGCAGTAATATAATTCCATCTGAAGCCGAAGCTACTCTGGATATTCGCGCGTTACCGGACGAAGACATGGACAAACTGCTGGACGAGATGCGCAGGGTCATCAACGATTCACAGATTGAAATTATCAAACCTGGCACTCCCTCGCGACCATCAGGCGCTCCATCGCGACTCGACACGGAAGGATTTACGGTCACTGAAGACGCCACAAAACGTATTTATAATACGCTCACCATTCCTACGATGCTAACCGGCGCAACAGATATGTCGTTTCTCCGAGCGAAAGGCGTGCAATGCTATGGCGTAGGTCCTATGATGGACACCGAAGACGGACCAAAAGGATTTGGAGCACACAGCGATCAGGAACGCATATCGGAAGAAGCATTGCAGAAGTTTGTAAAATTTCATTGGGATATTGTGGCGAACCTCGCGAAGAAGGATGAGTTGAAGATTAAGAATGAGAAGTGACATTGTGGAAATGTGCGCATGTGTTGATGAGGTTTATGATAAATTATTCACTTTAAGTAAGTATCGGATGGCTCGTAAATTTGGTTTGATTAGTTTGTTATTGATTTACATATTTTCGATAAAAGCAAAGGGACAGGATAACAAATTTTATTCTGTCCCTATTCATGCTCTTCAACTGAGTGATGATGATGGATCGAATACGGTGCCGATCTCAGCAGAGCAGGTGCAGCGATGGATCGATACTGCCAATGTCGTTTATAAAGATGCCCGCATTCGATTTGAGTTTGATGGCAAACTCCATCCAATGAGCAATACGATCATCAATAATGTTACCGGGGATGACAATCCGAAATGGGTCTGGTTAACGAATGAGTTGAACGGTATTGCAGCGCGTGAACACAAGATCGTGGTTGTTTTCCGGAGTAAAGGTGGCGGCGGCTTCTCCTGGTGGACGTATGACTATATCGTAATGCCTGGTTTTAATAAGACAAATCTCTGCAAAACAGGAATGGATCTTTCATTGTTTGCCCATGAGTTGGGTCACTATTTAGGATTACCACACACATTTGAGATTACGGCTCTTACGGAAAAAGCGCTTTCCGATTCTCTTGTAAAACACAAAAACAACCTCTCCATTTTTGACGGTGATAAAGATTATGTTGATGATACCGGGCCCGATCCATTTGTAAACGAATTACAATGCGACACCAAAGTATCACAAGCCAAAATCGGAAAGGATACTTATACTATCCTTAGAGATAATCCGATGTCATACTGGAGACACGATCGCGCCAAGATTTTTACGAAGGGACAGATAAAGAGGATACGATATGTTCTTCAGGAAAGAATCAGTAAAAATATTTTGAGTGTTGGGGTGATTGAGAAATAAGATCCATTTCCCGCAGATTTTCGCAAATCTAATTCTCGCAGATCTACGCGGAATTTTAAGATATCCGTGAATTCATCTAACAAGAGTTCTTTTTCCCCGGATTCTAAGTCCTTTTGGGTAAAACTATATTTCTAACGGACTCAAGCTGAAATAAAAGCCATTTGCCACTGATGACACGGATATTCACAGATGAATGCGGCGAAGCTGCGAATCCGTGGGCTTATTTTATTTTGGCTGTATTCCGTATTATCTGTGAAAATTCCATCTAACATTTTTTTTGCCACAGATGCACACAGATCATTGCTGATAATTCGGTTGCTGGTAAAGAATAACATAGATGGGCAGCTTCGCTGCCTGTCTGAGGAAATCTGTGGAATCTGTGGCAGGCCTCCGCATGCGAAGCAAGCCAGCAACGTTGTTTTACGCTGAAGGCGTATTAGAATCCGTGACATCCGTGGCAAAGTATTTCTTTCATCTTGTTAGCCACATTGTTTTATCATGGCAATCTTCCAGTTAAAATCTCGAACCCCGAGCATACTTTTTGCTATCAGTGCAATAACCCGAGTCTATGCTCCGATTCCTTCCACCGGGTTGTGCGATCCCAACCTGAATAATAAATATGGGTTTTATCGATTGTTCGGAACATTTGGTTTTGCCGGACCATGGAAGCAGGAAAAAAATGACGCTATTAATCGCTGGCTACAGAATTCAAGCATCGAAATTAAAGCCGGCTGGATCTTTGATGATTTCCGTGGTTATGATCCGGTGGATATTAACAGACGTCTCATTCTTGACATTAATTATAAATATTATCCACCATGGTTTGATGAGATCGCATTCTTTGTGCGGTTTTACAGCGGACAGGATTATTACAATATCTATTTTGAAAAACAGCTCATTAACCTGACGGTTGGGATCACTACCAACACGATAAAATTAACCAATGCTATTAAGTATCTGGGGCTAAAGAAGAAATCCGGGTTGTCAGAGAAAAAGTGATTGGCCACTTCGTCGCAGTGCTTTTACTGCAGAGGCGCGGAGACGCAGAGGCACGCAAAGCAAACGATGACCAGAATCTAAGCTGTGCTTTGCGGTAAAAAATTAAGCAGCGAAGGAGCCTACTTATCATCAACATCCACCTGATTAATCGGTATAAGCTTCACCTTAAACTTTTTTACAATCATATTCATAATCGGATCGTTTTTGATTTTCATCATGATGCGTGCTGTCTGTTGTTCATCATAACCCATCACCATCTGGTCTGTTAGTTGTAAGTGTTTTACTGCATAGTAAAACCCTGCAATAACATAAGGCCCAAACGGCGTGTACGGAATATCAAATGAACTGCCGGTCATATTGAAGACAGTATTGGGCAGATAATCAGCACTATCCATTCCCTTTGATTTCAAATAAAATTCTGCTGCCAGTCCACGTGAGGATTGCCGTGGATCGCTCATGCATAATAATCCTGCGAGGGGTTTTTGCTTTTGCGATTGGTGGATGAGCACTTCCCGTTTGGTACGCTCGTTCAATGAATGGTCGCGAACATATTTCTGCACGGTGTCCCAAAACGGGACTTCCGGATCACCATCGTCTACACGGATCAGCGAGTGAATTGAATAATCCATGATGCCACAGGTGATTTTGATGTCCAGCACTTTAAGCTCGGAGTCATTGTCAATGGCTTTCTCCAATAATGTTCGCTGGTGACGTGGATGTGTTCTTAATAAGTCAATGCTAAAAATCCAGTCTCCGGCCAGGTATCCATCATAAGCATAATGTTCTTTAAGGAGAAGTTTAATTTTTGTGTCGTTATCTATTACGACGCTTTTTCCATCGAGCTTCAGTTCAGGTTTTTCTTCAACGATCATTTTTTCTATCTCAACTCCAACTGCCGATGCACCCAGCATACCACAATTAAGTGGCGACCCCTGCACAATATAGAGATCATGAACATGACTAATGTATTCATCGTTTGAATCTTCAGTCAGGTGAGCATGAGTTTGAATGTGAACGAAGTACTCAAGTGGTATAGGACCTGTAAGATTCCGTTGGGCTTGTTCAAATGTCCGCTTTATGTCCATCACAACATCCGGCGTAACAAACGATCCTGCCGCCCGGACAACGTGATACTCTATTTCAATTCCTTTCTTTTTAAAATCCTGTGTGACGAAACTGACAGCGTCCAACTGGACCTGACTTAAATCGCGGGCATCCGCGCAACCGATGAGAATGTGGACTTGTTTGTACATAGAAGCTAAAAGGTTAAAGCTGAAAGCATAAAGCTTGATCGCGCAATTTACGAGGTTCGCAGAACTTTTATAAATTTTTCAAAGTGATTATGATCTTATCCCCTGGAGACTCTAGCTTTACGCTTTCAACTTTCCACTTTCAGCTTTCAATGAATCCACACCACCACAGTATCCTCGACTTAATAAAAAAACATTCCGGAAAACCAACCCAGCACACCTTCCTTGACAATTACCTCGGAAATAAACATGTGCGCTATCCGATAAGCGCGCCGATGCTTAGAAAAATATCAAAACAATGGATGAAAGAGCACCGGGACTTAAGTCCGAAAGATTTTCAACAGCTCCTGACAAGTCTTATCAAGGGAGAATCCTCCACCGAAAAAGTTATGGTAGGAGTTTTACTTGGCGACTCCACTCTTTCACAAAGAAAATTTAATCCAGTAGCTTTCGATACATGGCTGAACTACCTTGAAGGGTGGGCGGAAGTAGATTCTGTTTGCACTGGAGCTTATACAACAACTGAAATTCCAGGCGACTGGAATCGTTGGAAAAAATTACTGGATAAATTTTCGAAAAGCAAAAACATTCAAAAGCGAAGAGCCTCAATTGTATTGTTATGTTCTCCGTTGCGCAAGGCTCAGAATGATTCAATATTAAAGATCGCACTACAAAATGTTGACAGGCTTAAGTCAGAAAAAGAAATCCTGATCACGAAAGCGATCTCATGGGTATTGAGGAGTGCCGCAACGCATCACGGGCCTGCAATAAAAAAATATGTAGATTTGAATAAAGAAACACTTCCCAAGATTGCCGTCAGGGAAACACTCACCAAGCTTACTACCGGAAGAAAAACAAAACCAAAGAAGTAATCATGAAAAAGCTGCTGTTCATTATTATCACTTGCGCTACATTCGCCGCTTGTACTTCTAAAAAAGCAGAAACAAGTTCTTCTATTGATAGTCTCGCTGTCGACAGCCTTGAGCGCATGGATACGCCGGCCCCTGCTGCACTTGCATTCGATCCCATGCCCGGATATACAGTTAAGAACACAGTTAGTCTTAAAGACAGTGTTAATTTTCTTCTGTTGACCAACCAGGATGATCTCGACAAAAATTTCGTTGTCGCTAAATCGGCTGTGAATGAACTTTCCAAGCCTGATTTTATCATCAATCATATTATTGGTGTTGTCTGTCTTCCAACATTTCAAAAGACAACCATAAGTTTGGATAAGGTTGAAATGAACGATGAGACCGTCAATGTTTATGTGAATATTCAGTATGGTGAAAAGCAGGCTCTAGCAGTAAAGCCTTCGCAGGTTTTCGCCATTGAAAGACGCAATGGAGCTAATATTCAGTTTTTCGTGAACGGAAAAAAAGATAAGTCGTTCTTTATGACTGGGATGTAATCTAACCGATTAGTTATGATAAGAATCTCTGCGGTGCTTTGCGCCTTCGCGCCTCTGCTGTGATCACACCCGATGACGAAGTCATCAAACCTACTCACGCAATTTTCATATTCGTCCCTTTTGAATTAAAATCCCGCCGATATTGCGCCGGCGTTACTTTATGTACCTTCTTAAAAGATGAATAAAATACCGACAAACTATTGAACCCGCTTTCATAAGCAATTCCTTCAATGCTCAGCACTTCACTTTTTGTAAGTAATAATTGTTCAGCTTTCTTTAGCCGGTAGCGTAGTACAAGTTCGGGAAAACTGGTATTAAAAAATTGATTAATAACTTTCGAAATACGATACGGCGGCATTTTCAACAAGCCCGCGAGCTTAGAAATAGTAAGATCAGCATCCGTAAATATTTCATCATGTTCAAGCAAGGCCTCAATACGACTTCCCGTTTCCTGGTAATCACCAGCCTCATTTTGTTTCTTTTTTAAAGGAGTTATGAAAAGCTTTGATCTTCGCTGTGCATAAATTGAAAGAGCATAAACAATAAAAGCTGCTATTACAACATTCAATGTATAAGTAATAACATCATAAAAAATAAGTTGAATAATGAAGCTGGCACTCAACAAGAGATAACCTCCTGACAGATACCAACTCCACCTCCACTGCAAATCATCAACAGAATAG
>JANYDR010000121.1 GCA_025363495.1 Cyclobacteriaceae bacterium
TGATGTCGCAATGATTCACCAATTTCGTCATTACATCACCGGCAGTTTTTCCCCACTTCCACAATTTATTACGATAATTAAGATCGGTTGAAATTGTGATTCCTTTTTTCGAAGCTACTTCGCATGCTTCAAGGCAAACATCTGCTGCTCCTTCCGATACAGCAGGTGTGATCCCGGTCCAATGGTACCAGGTGACTCCTTCAAATACTTTATCCCAGTCAATGGATCCTTTTTTTAGTTTTGCGAAAGAGCTGTTCGCGCGATCATAAATAACCTTACTACCACGACTCACAGCGCCGGATTCAAGAAAATAGATACCGATCCTGTCTCCCGCCCGAAGAATTTTTGATGTATCAACATTATGCATACGCAACGATGAAATGGCAGCATCACCAATATCATTGTTGGGTAAGCTACTTACAAAACTTGCTTCAATTCCATAATTAGCCAGAGACACGGCGACATTAGCTTCTCCTCCACCATAGGTAGCTTCCAGTTCCGTTGCCTGTGCAAACCGCAGATAACCAGGAGTTGCGAGCCTGAGCATAATCTCACCAAATGTTATAACCTTACTCATATATCTTTTAAATTTTACAAAGTTTAAATTAATCTTTTTGAGTTAAAATACATGCACCATCCATAACAAAATGTAGTAATTAATATTTCTGTTGCTCTTTTGTTGCATTAGACTTTCAACGTTTGTTGTCACAATCACTTTCTTTACACACAGTGTGCAAATGTATTCCGTCAATGCTACTCATTAAGATTATCCTGGCATAAGTTTGCTCATAACAAATGATGTACAAAACATTCCATCCGATGGTTATCTATTCAATAGACCCAATCAGATCGGATTTAAAACTGAGTTTTATTTTTTTGACCGTAATCGCGCAATCGATTGCATATTAGTGATGCATTTTGAAAAGCGCAAGCAAATTCCATTTTTATTTGGCTCAAGAAGCTTTAAAGTTTACTAGTGCAAATAAGTTCCGACTTAGGATTCAATCAAAGTTCATTTATCATATATTGCACAACCGAGCACACAATATTCTCTTACCCTATGGTTGAGTCACGATATGCCATTCATCCTATTGACTTCAGGACGTATGATACTTCACGGTTACGTAAGTCTTTTTTAATAGAAAACCTGTTTAAGAATAATGAGATTAATCATGTCTATACACATTATGACAGATTAATAGTGGGCGGCGTAAATCCCTTTTCTAAATCTCTATTCCTTGAAACGATTTCAGAACTAAAAGCGTCATTTTACCTGGAGCGCAGAGAAATAGGGGTTATAAATGTAGGCGCGCCATCTACCATAACAGTGGACGGTGTAACCTACACGTTAGATTACAAAGAAGCCCTCTACGTTGGTCGTGGAGCTAAAGAGATCCAGTTTCATCCTGCAAAAGAAGGAGAAGCATTATTCTATTTTAACAGTGGCCCCGCGCACACCTCCTATCCTACCCGAAAGATTTCACTGGCAGAAGCCGAGACCGCTGAACTTGGATCGGCAGAAACTTGCAATCAGCGTACCATCCGGAAATTAATTGTAAACAGCGTGTTGCCTACCTGCCAGTTACAGATGGGACTTACCGAACTTAAGTCCGGAAGTGTATGGAATACCATGCCTGCACACACGCATAGCCGAAGGATGGAAGCTTACTTCTATTTTGAAATTCCTGAAAATCAAATGGTTTGTCACTTTCTGGGAGAACCTGTAGAGACCCGCCACCTTTGGATAAATAACAACCAGGGAGCTCTGTCTCCTCCATGGTCAATTCATTGCGGATCGGGAACAAGCAACTATTCTTTTATCTGGGGTATGGCGGGAGAAAATCTTGATTATGGAGACATGGATGTCGCTCCTACCAACCAACTCATGTGATTTAATTCATTTGTTTTAATCACTCTTTGTTAAGTCAACATTTTGAAAGGAAGAACTACCATACACGATATCGCCAGGAAACTCAATACCACCGCCTCGACTGTTTCACGAGCACTAAATGATCATCCTCGGATCAGCGCCGAAACAAAAAAGGTTGTATTGAAAGCTGCGAAGAAATTAAACTATCAGCCTAACCATATTGCCGCTGCCTTACGAAATGGCCGAAGCAACATTCTTGGAATTATCGTACCAACTGTGGACCGGAATTTTTTCTCTTCTGTCGTGAGAGGCATAGAAGAAATTGCCAACAGATCACACTATAATATAATGATCTGCCAGACCTATGACGATCATAAAAAGGAGATTGCCACAGTGGAGGCTTTGCTAAATGCGCGCGTCGATGGAATCATTGCCTCCTTTGCCAAGGAAACCACGAATTTTGATCACTTTATGAAGGTCATAAAGAAAGGAATTCCATTGATTCTTTTTGACCGGTCAAACGAAAAATTGGAGGTAAGTCATGTCGTAGCCGATGATTTCCTTGGGGCATACAAAGCTACCGAACACCTTATTCAACAGGGCTGCCGGCGGATTGCTCATTTTACAAGTATTAGAAAGATTTCAATATATAAAGAACGCTTAAGAGGTTACCGTGAGGCCCTGATCGCAAATAACCTGCCGTTTGACAAGTCCCTGATAACAGAAACAAACCTTCAGTTAGAAGATGGTCGCAACAGCATGCAGCAACTTATGAAGTTAAAGGAGCCACCGGACGGTGTTTTTTCGTCAAGCGCCTATGGTATACTTGGCGCAC
>JANYDR010000138.1 GCA_025363495.1 Cyclobacteriaceae bacterium
TTATACCCAATCCGCCTTCTTTTTTGGCGAGCCGCGCGGAATTAGTAGGGGCTTCAGCAGCCGTATTTGCCATTATGGTAGGGGCTGTAACGTTAATACCTGATTATACTTTCTTCCTTATGTTTTTCGGTCCGGTAAAAATAAAATGGATCGCCGCTATTTATATATTTCTTTCTTTTCTGGGATCGGTTGGTCAAAATGCAGGCGGTGAAATAGCCCATCTTGGTGGTGCATTAATAGGCTTCATTTATATCAAGCAACTACAGGTTGGTGTTAATTGGGGCGGTTGGATTACGTCGGTCTTATATTGGTTCAGAAGTTTATTCAGCACGCAACCAAAGGTTAAAGTCTCCTACAGAAAAAACGAGCCTTCTAATGGGAAGAAGAACGTTAATCTTTCAGGCATTTCTCAAAAAGAGATTGACGAAATCCTTGATAAGATTTCAGACGGAGGATATGAGAGTCTGACGAAGGATGAGAAAGAGAAGTTGTTTAAGGCGAGCAAGAAGTAGTCGCTGGTTGCCAGTCGCCAGATTCCTGTGGAGTCAGTTAAATTAGAAAGCTCTTTTCTGATTTTAGATTTTCCTTTTGCTGCTGACCGGTAAATCAGGTAATCAGCTTTGCCAATACAAACGCGGCTCCTGCTGCCAATGCGCCTACCAGGGCAACACGCATCGCTCCTTTGAAAAGTGGCTGACCTGTGAGTTTACTCTTGATTAATCCAAAAACAACAAGGCAGATTAATGTAATAATGGTTGAATAGATCAACCCCTCTCTTGAGCTATTTGTGAAAAAATATGCACTTAACGGGATTAGTCCACCGATGACATAACTCAAACCGATAACTACAGCACTTTGCAGCGCCCGGTTTTTATCCGGGCGTTCCAATCCCAACTCAAATCGCATCATGAAGTCCACCCATTTCTTGGGGGTCTTGGCCATTTGTCGTGCGATCTTCTCCTGAAGCTCATCGTCAAGACCATATTGTGCGAAGATCTCTTTGGTCTCGCGAATCTCTACTTCGTGCAATGTTTCTATTTCTTCATACTCACGCTTCTCCTCAGCATCATAGTGCTCGATCTCAGTTCTTCCGGCAAGGTAGCCTCCTAATCCCATGGCAATGGAGCCGGCAGCAATTTCTGCCAGTCCAGCAGTGATGACAATAGAAGTACTATCAACCGCACCACTCAGGCCAGCGGCCAACGCAAACGGTACCGTAAGACCGTCGCTCATGCCAATGACAAAGTCACGTACCTTTTCCGAGGATTGAAAATGTTGTTCTTCCAACGTTTTATTTTATTTGGGAAATTACAAAAAGAAAGAGGAAGGGTAAAGTAATACTATCTGGTGTCAATGAGAAAGAGTTACGAGTAGAAAAATTCAGCTTCGCTGAAATTTTATTTCACCACAGAGCCACAGAGATTCCACAGAGGAATACTGCCACGGAAAATTCTGTGCTAAATGAAAATAAATTGTATTCGAAATAAAAGCGCTGTGTGTATCTCCGTGCCCTTCGTGGCTCCGTGGTAAATTATATTGGCGCATTTATGCGCCGGAAAATTTTCTTCGAAATTTAGTGATTACAATAAATAATAGCGTTTATTTATTAGAAGAATGTTCAAAATAGAAGAACAATGAACTAAGAATAAGGTCTGCATTTGCTGAATGCATCAATTCATCGTTTCGTTGATTAAATGCAGCAAGGAGATCGTAGTATCGTGATTCACTGATGGAATATTTTTCCATAATTTCCTCCCGAAGTCCTTTGTCATTCACGATTTCCACATATACCCGCACACGTTCGAGATCTCTCATAACTGCTACAAGCTTTCGTTTTTCTTTTTCTCCTTTACTGAAGTATCCAAAATTGACGCCTGCTGCCGGCAGTGGTTTGGTAGAGGAAAGCGTAGGGGATTTAAAATAATTATACTTGAGGTGATAGGCGCGGTCACGAATGACAATCTCTTTAAGCATGATGCTCTCCTCATGCATCCGCACAAACATAATTTCATCCTCGATATTGACGGGTAATTCTGTTTTTGAATACCCAACTGATGAAAAGATCAATGTGTCTTTTGACTCTATCTGAATTACAAATATTCCATTGAGATCGGAGACAGCGGTGCGATTGGTATTTTTAATCTTCACATGAACTCCCGGGAGGTTATTTAATGTAAGGGAATCTACGACCATGCCTTTGACAAGTTTTTGCCCCTTTCCCGACAAAGCTGCAGTAAGGAAAAGGATGATCAACACGCATATCTTTCTATCCCTTATTAATCTCATTCGAAAGCAAGATGTATCTAATATTGGAAAGGTTTTAGAAGGAACTTCTTTTTTTCAGAAGATATAGACGAATCACTGATCTACTTTGTCAAGTTATCAATTTCATCACTCCCGCTTAGCAAAATGCAGTAATCAGGTATAGATGCAGTTGATGATGAACTGTAGAATGGCTTTTTTGCCACGGATCACACAGATTTTTCACGGATAAGGAATTTAAAAACACTTTTGCATCGGCGTAAATAGACACATTGCAGCAAAGCTGCTCAATCCGTGTCCATTGATTTCCAGCATTAGTTTCCGATTTAACAATCCGCGAAAATCCGTGCGATCCATGGCAAAGTTCTAGCGCAGCAATGACGAAGTCATTAATCCGTGTCGAGTTTAAAGCCGTCTATTTGTTGCAATTTTCGCAATAAGTCTTTTTCAGATAGGTATCTGATAACAACTGGAATGTTACTCCACCTTTTTCTCTCGGATAAAATAGCGTGCAATATCTTTCATTATTTGAATTAATGGCGTTTAACATAATGGTCCTGTACGATGCATTTTTTGTATTACGTTCGTCAAAAATGGTCAGGCTCAGATAATAAAACAGAATATCCTCTGAAACATCAATTGATTTTGCCCTTGGTTGAAGGATGCGTTCCGACAAATCGAATTGGCTATTGTGGGCAAAGTATTTTGCCAGATTTAAAAGATCCTCATCGTTTAGTTTAAGGATTTTATATGAATCGTATATGAATTCTACGGCTTTATCTTTTTCAGCATATTTCTTCTGATCAAGATAAATTTCCGATAAGATGATATTGTAGTTGATCCGAAGTCTTCGCACCAGCAATTCAGGAATTCCCATTTTGCGCAATGCATCAATTTCTTTTTTTAATTCTTCATAGTTAACCAATGCGGGTGAACCCAGCCATGACCTCAACCTGAGTGCACAGAGATTATATTTTATTTTAGGATTGTTTTTCAGAAGAGCATTTAGTTTTTCAAAGGTCCCGATGGCCTCAGAAAGGCTACTGTAAGAACTTTCGTACCGGAATGACGCATCGTTGATCAGCAGACTTCCATACTCCAGTTTCTCAGGCAACTCCAGTTCGTTCAGGAATTGCTCAGGAAGTTCATGCCGCTGAATTTTGTAGAAAATGATTTGCTGAAGATAAAGTGCTTCTTCTATGTTGTGCTGGGTCAATTGCTGATTGAAATATTTCTTTAACTCATCGCCATTGCTTTTAAGATAGAGAACGCGTTTCTCCAGGTCAAGCTCGATGATCGCCTTACGATGACGACGCAATATTGGCTCAAGTTTATTGAGAAGATCCGGGGACTTGAGCTTGTCTTTTATTTCTTCTTTAGAAAGTGTTGTCAGCGTGCGATAACTACTTTCATTGATGTCTTCAAGAAATTCCACCCAATTTTCATTGGAAGTAATTGTCGATTCAAGTTTCTCGGACTGAAACGACTGAAGAGCTTTCACGATACTTTCTGCCCGTAACCCCTGGAGTTTTTGATTTCGTATTGTTGTACCTTCTATGGAAGTAAAGGCATGAATGCGAATGGCTTTTATTTCGTAATCGGTGAGTTTTAGAGAATCATATAATGGACGTATATCGGATTCCTTGTATTCCCATTTATCTTTTTCAAATGGAATAGTAAAATGCAATGTCTTGCTGAGGTCGCGGTACTTTTCTTCAAGTTGCTCGGATTTTAATGTGTCATAGTAGAGGCCGTTTTTTAATAAGTCCCATCCATGGTAGTCAACATTGACGATATTTGTATAGTAGCACAAATACTTATTCTCAATTAACATGTAATTGGCTTCCAGGTTTTCAGTCTTCCAGGACGAGGGAATCCTACCGGCATAGATGGCGACGTAACCTTTTTTTACTGGAATGAGGTTCTTTTTTATGTCATCATGATAAAGTGGAGGGAGAAGAAAACCTTTGTGTGACCAGCTCGTAGCGAGCCGTTGTACGTTATCACACGAATATTGGTCCTTAAAGAGAAGGTCAATTGCTACTCCATCGTTCTTGCCTGGAAGCAGTTTCCAAAACCATTCTTCATCACTGTGGGTAAGGAGTATGCTATCGCCCTTTATAAAAGTAGAAAATCGTGCTTCGTTCGGTATTGATCGAAGTGTAGTGAATAAGTCGCTGCATTTTTTGCTAATCTCTTTTCCGGGGAAACGCAGATCGTAATTTTCGCGATTGGTGGATTGAGAATAGGAATGTCCTGCTTGGAAGAATAGCGCCAGGATAAGTGTATTGATTTTCATTCCTAACGAGATATCGGGAATTCTAACACAAAGTGCATGAACAACGAGTAAACTCCAATTATAACTCTATTGGGAAGTTGGTAGGCTTATGTGTTTTGGGATTTCGGATTAGGGCAGCGAAGTCGCCAAATGCATTGCCTAACCCTTATTCGCCAACTGTCCACACGCCGCATCAATATCCTTCCCACGACTTTTACGAACTCTTGCTGTAATGCCATTGCTTTCCAGCAAATGCAAATACATCTGCAATTTTTCCTCACTTGCCTGGCGAAACTCGCCATCATCAATTGGATTATATTCAATCAGATTCACTTTGGAAGGAATGATCTTACAAAACCTCAACAGCGCCTGTGCATGCTCCATAGTGTCGTTGATGCCTTCCCAAACTACATATTCGTAAGTAACTTTTTTCTTTCTTTTCGCATACCAGTACTTTAATGCCTCGCCAAGCTCCTCCAATGAATTGGAATCATTAATTGGCATGATGGAAGAACGCGTTTCGTTTAGTGCAGAGTGTAATGACACGGCGAGATTGAATTTAACTTCATCATCTGCCATTTTTATAATCATCTTGGCAATACCAACCGTTGACACCGTGATCCGTTTGGCCGCCATGTTAAGGCCTTGAGGAGAAGTAATTTTTTCTATGGCAGCTATGACGTTGGCGTAGTTCAGCAAAGGTTCACCCATGCCCATGAAAACAATATTGGTTAACGGTCTTCCAAAATATAATTCTGATTGTTGCCGGATTGCAGCAACCTGATCATAAATTTCATCCGGATTAAGATTGCGCATTCTCTTCATTCGCGCCGTGGCGCAGAACTTACATCCCAGACTACAGCCAACTTGTGAGGAAACGCAGGCAGTGATTCTTTTTTCTGCTGGAATTAAAACTGATTCGACGATCAAGCCGTCGTGAAGTTTAATAGCATTCTTAATAGTGCCGTCATTGCTGCGTTGCATAGTATCAACCAGCACATGGTTGATAGTGAAGTGCGTCTTCAACATCTCGCGCGTTGCCAGCGAAAGATTGGTCATCTGTTCAAAATCCTTGGCTGATTTTTTCCAAAGCCATTCATAGACCTGCTGAGCACGAAACGCTTTATCTCCCTGCTGAACGAAAAACTCTTTTAGCTCGTCCAGCTTTAATTTCCGTATGTCGCGCTTCGTTACAGTTTCGGTCGTCATTATTTAATCCTTGAGAACGTCTTTTTCTCGCATTCATTTTTTCCATTGTGAACTTTTAAGGTGCCGTCAGACAACTCGTCAATTATCAATTGTTGAATCATAAGTCCTGACTTGGCATCCAGCAATAAAAGCTCCTGCCCATGGACGGTATATTTGAAGCTAGCCATGTCTGCACCTTTTTTCTTGCCCACTGAGAAAATTCCATCTTCTCCATTGCCCTTCTTATCAAATTTGATGAGGCGGGCGACGGAACTGTTTCCGGAAGATTGCATGGCAGGAAGCAGCTCTTTTTCCGTTTCACTTTCCTTCATATTGCTTTCAAAACATGTTTTTTCTTCCAGCAATTGCCATGTGCCGACGATCGATTGTGCCTGACTGAGACCACACAGTATCATCAGGGCTGCGAGTAAGCTGTATTTCATATTTCAAGAATTTTCGTTACAAATTTACATTAAATTGATTGTTTATAATTGTTGTCACAAAGACATGAAGGCACAAAGAATACCCGTTTTAATTCTGGACTTTGTGTCTTCACACCTTTATGGCAAATATAAAATGCGCGCATTTTCATTTTATTTATTTCTTCTGGTTCTATACCAGCCGGTTTGCACAGCACAGGTAAAGGAAGACGCTAATCTTCTTTTACACCTATTGCAACAATCTCCCTCAAAATTCCGCTACATCCTCGATCACCGGAAACAATTAGAAATACAGATTATCTACACCCAGATCAACCGGGATGCAAATAACCGGCCAACATTCAAATCATTTTACTTTAACGTTGATTCTACGAATTATTTTTATCCAGCCTCTACAATAAAACTTCCTCTGGTTCTTCTTTCATTGGAAAAGCTAAACCGATTAAATATCAGAGGTCTAAATAAGCTCACTCCTGTTTTTCACGACAGCGTATATGCAGGTCAACGTTCAATTCGAAAAGATATTACTGCCGAAAATGGATTACCCTCGATCGCACAATACATCAGAAAAATATTAATGGTAAGTGACAATGATGCCTATAACGCTCTTTATGAATTTGTAGGTCAGAAGGATATTAACACCCAATTAAGAAAAAAGGGATATAATATTCGTATCACCAGCAGGCTGGAACGAACTGCTTCACCAGAGGAGAACCGCCACACAGAACAAGTTCGTTTTGTAAAGAATGATACATTAATTTATCAACAGCCCATGCTTGTAAATGAGGATTCAATTCGTCCTCTGCGGACAGTTCTGAGAGGCAAAGGGTACATTAATAATAGTGGTGCCTTGATAAAACATCCTTTTGATTTTACTTACAAGAATTTTTTCCCGTTGGAGGAACAGCAGGAAATTCTGAAAGCGATAATCTTTCCGGATGCTTTAGCTCCCCAAAAACGTTTTAACCTTTCCGCAGACGATAGAAGATTTATCCTTCAATACATGTCGCAGTTGCCGAGAGAGACATTGTATCCTCAATACTATAAAGACACAAGTCTGTATGACGCCACGGTTAAACCTTTAATGTTTGGTGAAGACCACAATCCGATCTCCGACAATATTAGAATTTTTAATAAAGTAGGTGGTGCTTATGGATACTTGATAGATAACGCTTATATAATTGATTTTGACAAAGAAGTTGAGTTTATGCTTTCTGTGGTGATCAACACAAACCTTGATGGTATTTACAATGATGATAAATATGAATACAAAACCATTGGATATCCATTCCTTAGGAATTTGGGCCTGCTGATTTATCAATATGAGATAGATCGTAAACGTATGTACAAACCAGATTTGAGCGAATTCAGGTTGAGATATGATAAGTAAGTTTTTAGCCGTTGGCTATAAGGATTCTAAGGCACGGTATTTTTTAACCACGAAGACACGAGGACACAAAGAAGACACAACAAAACCTCAGCCCTGCCTTCTTAGTGTCTTTGTGACCTCGTGGTAAAAATCGGGGCTGCCATAAATTGGATTTTGTCAACTGTCAACTATTCCCTTAATTTCCCGCTCAAATTTTCTTCTATGCAAAAGAGCGATGCAATTGTTATTACAGCCGGTTATCTTGATACCTATAGTGGAAAGACAGCACACGGACTTATACGTGGCACAGAACGCTTCAAGATTTTAGGAGTGATTGACCACAAATTTCCCGGAAAAGATGCTGGTGAAGTATTGGATGGGAAGAAGCGAGATATTCCGATTTATAGCTCCATTGCAGAATTTGTAAAACAAAGTCCTATCAAGGCAGAATATTGCATACTTGGTGTTGCCACCAAGGGCGGAGTAATACCTCAATCGCTTAGCATCATGCTGCATGAAGCACTTGAAAATAATTTCAACATTGTTAATGGACTACATGACTATGTATCAGATCATGAAGACCTGGCGCAGCTTGCCAAATCAAAGGGTCTCCAAATAATTGATGTCCGTAAACCAAAGAAATTCAAGGATTTGCATTTCTGGTCCGGAACAATTGACAAAGTAAAATGTCCAAAAATTGCAGTACTGGGAACAGACTGCGCAATGGGTAAGAGGACAACAACGCGCTTTCTAACAGAAGCTATGCGCAAAGCCGGATATAAAGCTGAGATGATTTACACCGGACAGACCGGCTGGATGCAAGGCTCTAAATATGGTTTTATTTTCGACTCCACTCTCAACGATTTTATATCTGGTGAAATGGAGCACGCTATTGTTACATGCTGGGACGAAGCAAAACCTGATATAATTTTTATCGAAGGGCAATCATCTTTGCGTAATCCAAGCGGCCCAGCTGGATCTGAATGGATTGTATCTGCAGCAGCCGATGCAGTAGTATTGCAGCATAATCCAGCGCGCAAGCAATACAAAGACATGGAACATTATAGCAAATCATTCATCCCTGATCCGAAAGATGAAATTGAGTTGATCCAAATATATGGCGCTCCAACGGTAGCCCTTACAGTAAACACTGCGAAGATGACCCAACAAGACGCCCGTGACTATGCCGCCAAATACCAGAAAGATCTGGGAATACCAGCTATTCTTCCGCTTGAAGATGGAGTGGATCAACTGGTTCCTCTCTTCAAAGCCATGATTGAGAAATCAAAATAAGGAGCCAGAATTGAGGAGTAAGAAGATGAGGCTTGAAATTAGGGCACTCTAAACCTAGAACCCAGAACTTAGAACCCAGAACATCATGAAGATAAAGCACATTACCGTATGGTCTGCCGACCTCGGAAACATAAAACCCTACACCATTGCATTTAAGACGGTGGATGAAGTAATAAATGTCTTTGCGGAAATCACGCTCGCCAATGGCATGACAGGCATTGGATCAGGGGGACCGAGTGAATATGTTACCGGCGAGCATTTGGATCAAACCAAAGCAGCCCTTGAGGAAAAGAACCTCGAGTTTCTGATCGGTCGCGATATTCGTGAGATCAATTTGTTACTGTTCGAGATAGGTCAGAAATTCTCAAAGACTCCAGCCGCTATGGCAATCCTTGACGTAGCCCTGCACGATGTTTTTACCAAATTTCTGGGTCTGCCATTAGTGAAATACCTGGGCCAGAAAATTTATACAATGCCTACTTCCAACACTATTGGTATCAAGAATGTGGCAGATACCTTAAAAGAAGCTGAAGAATACGGTAAACTCGGTTTCAAAGCGTTAAAAGTTAAAATCGGAAAGGACCTTGAAGAAGATATTGAACGCCTGGTGAAGCTCAGGGAGAAGTTCGGTAAGAAGTTCTTCATAAGAATAGATGCCAACCAGGGATATACTCCTGCCCAGACGATCGAATTCTACAATCGTACCAAACCACTGGACCTTGAACTTATTGAGCAGCCGTTGCCAGCCAAAGCCGTTTCGGACTTAAAACAATTGCCTGAGGAAGTGAGGGCTATAATCGCTGCTGACGAGTCTCTGCTTTCTCCAAAAAACGCCTTGGAATTAATTAAGCCTCCACGTGCAGTTGGGATCTTCAATATCAAATTGATGAAATGCGGAGGTATTTATCAGAGTCTAAAGATTGCAGATATTGGTCTTCAGGAAGGCATCGATCTTTTCTGGGGCTGCAATGATGAAAGTATAGTCGGTATAACAGCCGCTCTTCACGTAGCTTTCGCATGTTCAAATACGAAATATATTGATCTCGATGGTAGTCTTGACCTAGCTCGTGATGTCGTAAAAGGTGGATTTATATTGAAGGATGGCATGATGAGCTGCTCCGACAAGCCCGGGCTGGGAGTAGAGAGAATTTAAAAATTTATGCCTCACAATCAACTGATATTCAACAGATAAGGCAGAATATGTTCGAAACTTCCTGAGGAATTGCCTGATTCCTTACTTTTTTTGAATTACCCACTTGGTAACTCCGGGGCAGTTCCTATCTTTGCAGTCCTTTTTGCGGGGCAAAACCCTCAAATCGGATTAAAAACAGCAAAATAGGTTTCAACCATGCCTGGAATTATAGGACGTAAGATTGGGATGACAAGCATATATGGCCAGGATGGTCAGAATATCGCATGTACAGTCATCGAGGCAGGGCCTTGTGTAGTCACTCAAGTCAAGAGCGAAGAGAGTGATGGTTACTCGGCCGTGCAATTGTCCTTCGGAGAATTAAAAGAAAAGAATGCATCCAAGCCGCTGGTAGGTCACTTCAAGAAAGCTAATACCACACCCAAGCGGGATGTGGTTGAGTTTCGTGACTTCAGCGCAGAGTTCAACAGTTTTGCCGAGCTCGGCAAAGAAGTTCGTATTCAGGATGTGTTTGCCGAAGGCGATTTTTTGGATGCCGTGGGTACCTCTAAGGGGCGCGGCTTTCAAGGTGTAGTGAAGCGTTACGGCTTCGCTGGAGTAGGTGGCCAGACTCATGGTCAGCATAACCGTCTCCGTGCACCGGGATCAATGGGTAATGCCTCTTTTGCATCGCGAGTGATCAAAGGAAAGCGTCTTCCCGGCCGTATGGGCAATGACCGTGTGAAAGTTACCAACCTTCAGGTGGTAAAGATCATCACGGAGCACAACCTGATCCTGGTCAGCGGATCTGTACCAGGCGCGAAAAACTCAACCATAATTCTGCAAAAGTGATGGACGTAGCAATTACAAAACATAGCGGCGAGACAACTGGCCGTAAAGTGAATCTCTCAACAGAGGTTTTCGGCATAGAGCCCAATGATCATGCTATCTGGTTGGATGTGAAAAGCTATTTGGCTAACCAGCGCCAGGGTACACATAAATCAAAGCAGAGAAACGAGATTTCAGGTTCTTCCAAGAAGATAAAGAAACAAAAAGGAACTGGTGGTGCCCGTGCGGGTAACATTAAGAATCCTCAATTCAAAGGTGGTGGTCGTGTATTTGGTCCTGCTCCCCGTGAGTACTCTTTTAAATTGAACAAGAAGGTTAAGGATCTTGCACGCAGATCTGCACTTACTTATAAAGCAAAAGATTCTTCTATTGCGATCATTGAAGATTTCAGCTTTGATGCTCCAAAGACCAAGCAGTATGCAAGCATGCTGAAATCACTTGGACTCAATGAGCAAAAGACACTCCTTGTCATTCCAGAAAGCAATTATAACATCGCCTCTTCCGGCAGAAATATCAAGAACACTAAAATCATCACGGCTTCTCAGATCAATACATATGATGTGATCAATGCTGATAAGCTGATCCTGGTGGAGAGTTCTGTAGGAAAAATCGATAACCTTCTAAATAAGTAATCCGATGAGTATCCTAAAGAGTCCACTGGTTACAGAAAAAATTTCTGCCCTCAACGAAAAGGG
>JANYDR010000152.1 GCA_025363495.1 Cyclobacteriaceae bacterium
TGGGAAACAGGATCATTGCTGAACTCAACATAGTTACTACACCGAATATCATGACTCCAGTTTTTCCAACATTCCATTTGCTGAACATGTCCAGCATCTCGGCTTTGCCTGACGTCATGGCCCATCCTTGCTTGATGCCCATGTAGAATGCGAAAAGAATTAACAAGGAGTTGACGATTTTTAATGAGGTTGCCATGACGGTGGTTATGGGTTGTTATTTAATAGATGATTTGCGTAAAATACTAATTTCGGCAGAAGTAATTGGCTATTGCAAGGTCAATCATTCTTTATTTTATAACTTCCCGCAAACCTCAACCTACCAGTATGAAACGAAAACACTTTCTACTGCTGCCTCTTTTTATCCTTGGATTATTTTATTCGGGCATGTCGCCTGACCCTACGCTCAATTATTATGTTGCCGGAACGGAAGACGGAGAGTCCAACGGTGTTGCAAAGTATTGGAACAAAGGTCAGTCGGTTAATCTTACCAATGGATCAAAAAATGCTGTTGCAAATTCAATTGCCATTTCCGGAAAGGACATTTATGTAGCAGGTCATGAGAAGAATGAAACTTATGACGTTGCCAAATACTGGAAGAATGGTAAAGTTGTAATTCTGGGTACTGGTCTAAATTATTCTAATGCTTCGTCTATTGCAGTGTCAGGTATTGACGTATATGCAGCCGGAACGGAGTATGCGAAAGTAAATGGTAAAACACAATACTTTACAAAGTACTGGAAGAATGGCAAATCAATAAATCTTAATGACGGTACCAAACGCGGTAATGCATTTGCAATAGCTATATCCGGAACAGATGTATATGTGGCTGGCTCTGAACCAAACGAGAAGCAAATGGACATTGCAAAATACTGGAAGAATGGCACGGCAGTAAATCTCAGCGATGGTTCTGTTCCTGCCATGGCAACAAGCATTGCTGTATCGGGAGCAAATGTATTTGTTGCTGGTGTAGAATTTTCCGGGAGAAATGGTTTGGCGAAATATTGGAATAATGGCGTAGCGGTCAAGCTTACTGACGGATCAAAAGATGCAATCGCCAGCGGTATTGCAGTATAGGGTAGTGATGTATACGTAGCAGGATTCGAATCAAATGATTCAATAAAAGTTGCGAAATACTGGAAGAATGGAACAGCAGTTGCCTTGACGGATGGTTCAAAGAAATCAGAAGCCACCAGTGTTGCAGTGATAGGGTCAGATGTGTATGTGGTTGGTTATTTGAATAACGGAACGATCAACGTTGCAACTTGTTGGATCAATGGAAAGCCAACGGCACTTTCTACCGGAACAAAAAATACGTATGGAAACTCTGTTGCTATAATGAAGTAGAATAGTGGAAAATGTGAAGAGGGAATTATGTTAGCTGAACATCTACTCCACCAACGCTTTGTGGATTTTATCTAACGTCTTTCCCATCACTTCATGTATTGGGCTTTCAGTTACCGTTCCCAGATTGACGCCGATAAAGAAGTAAACATTCTTCTCCAGAAAATAATATAGTTGACATCCTGCTCCGATGCCACCACCGCTATGTCCATAAGCAATTTGATTTTGAAAGACAGCATAGTCCAAACCTAATCCGTAAGTAGGATTGCCTTTACTGTCCTTGGCCCAGCTTTTCATTAGTTCAAGAGTGGAGGCGGAAAGCAATTTATTTTCCATCAAACCCCTTAGGAATTTGACTGCGTCTACCGGTGTTGCCACAATTCCGTCATCGCCGATTAAGAGCGCCACATTTTTTCGCTGTAACTCAGTGGCGTTCTCAAGAACTCCATCACTATGCCGGTCCCAGTAGGAATTGACAAGGTTGGAATAATTTATATAACCAGGATCACCCTGGTAAAATGTGTTGGATAGACCAAGAGGCTTTGTGATAGTATCAGATAAAAATTTTCTATGATCACCCGTAATGGCATCCGCGATAAGCGCGAGAATGAGATAATTGGTGTTGCGATATGAATATTTACTTCCGGGCACAAATGTCAGAGGCTTACCATGAATGTACTGAAGATATTCTTCGGGAGTAAAAGGATAGTCAGGGTGTTGCAGCAGCTTTGTGATGTAAGCAGGTATAGAATTATATTCAGGTATACCGGAAGTATGCTTCATTAACATATGAATAGTTATTTTCCCCGCATCAGTAATATGCCTGCTAAATTTTTCAGGAAGGTATTTCGTCATTGGAGCTTCCAGATCAATTTTTCCTTGTTCGTACAATTTCAAAATACAAACTGCCATAAACGTTTTTGACACGCTTTGTAAATATTGCAGGTTGCTCGATTGCATCAGGGTTTTATCTTCCAGTTTGGAATAACCGGCAGATGTAGTCCACCATCCTTCTTTTGAATAAACCGCCATTGAAACTCCGGGCACACCTTCTTTCACAAGCTGCTGAAGTGCGCTATCAATTTCAGCCGCTTTTGAATAATTGGCGTTTATACTTTCCTGCGCAAAAGCAACGGTTATCCAAACTAAAAAGCAACTGATAAAATATATTCGCATCATGTAAATTCTAATAATCATCAATCGATAATTTAATTTGTTATTTTACCCGATCTAACTTTCCACTTTCCGCTTTCATCTTCTATTCAAAAATGTATCCTCGTCCCCATCTGTACCAACGTTTCCGGAACAACCGGAATACTCTTATTATAACCACTAACAATCAGAAACTGATAACTCACAAAAGGAGAGAAGTACGTGCCATTTGAATATCCGTTATGTCCTACTGAAACGCCAACGGGTAATGTGAGCATTCCCTTACCCTTGTGCCCTGCCGAAACCCACTTGCCATTTACTTGTTTGAATGATTCTATTGGACGGAACGAGTAGAGATAACCAGCGCCTGCCTTTACTTCTGTGAAAACGTCTGAAGAAACAGTCGGTCGCCATGCCATCTGTGAATAAAATAACAATCCGTTGCCAAGCATCTTATTGTGGTACCAAACCACACTTACTTGTTGTGCCCAGTTCTGCTTTCCGTTGAGGCTCACCTCCGTTCCAAGTCCAAATCCGACGTTTGAGAAATTAGATTTTATGTCCCGGAATGGCAGAGAGAAGCAATGAAACTGAAGCGTCACGACGATAGGGAAATTCCGGTAGTTGGAGTTATCCGTTTGGGCCTGCAACGAAAAGACAAGACAACAACTGGCCATCACCCCTAAAATCTTTGTTCTCATTTGACTTAATTATTTACTGCAATTCTACGGTCGGGATTAACCGTGGGAAGTCGATTCAGAGGCTTTTCTGCCGAAGTGTAGCAAATTCTAAGGTGAGATGTCAGGCCTCGGGCCTAAACCATATTTTAAATGAAGGTGCTTTTGTGCGACTGATTAGTATTTCGGAAGGGAAACTTTCATGCTTGTTCGGCAGTACAAGTATTTTACCGTTGTCAGAACGAGAGAAACCGGATATCATTTGCCGGTGAAGAATGAACTGGCGGTTGAGCCGGAAGAAGCTATTTGTTGGCAGTGTTTTTTCAATCTTGTCAAGTGATTGCCCCATATAATACTTTTTGCCGTTGATGTGGCAGGCCACGGCGTAATCGTCATCAACATAAAATCCTGCCAGCTCATTAAAGTCCAGCCGTATTTCCTGCTTGCCCTGCTTTACCATCAGTCCTTCAGATTTTGTGCGGTTCTCTTCCCGTCGTATGGCTTCCGATTTTTGCCACAGGTTATAATAATGCAGACCGGTATAAATTCCATTGATGACAAAAAACCAGATGCTGATAATTACCAGATCAATTGAATAGAAGTCGAGAGGGGCTGCTTTCCCTTTTGCAATCCAGCTGACCAGTTCTGTGAGTGTACTGATAATCAATAACCCAATAATTAGAGTGCCAACAAGTTGAATGACGGTTCTGCCAGGAAATCCCTTTTCATAGGGCCATTTTTTATCCAGAAAAAATATGAAAGAACGCACTCCCCACCAGGCAAAGTAACCTTGGATAGTATCGATGGAAAAAGTAATCAAAAGAAACCAGCTGAGCTGGATGCTGGAATAGGTAAGGTAATAATTGATGGCACTGATAAATGGGATCAATGTCAGGAAGATGGCTATGTCGGGGTGGTAGGGGTTGAGTGATAATTGATTGTCGGGCATGCTGCAAAGATATTCCAAGTTTGGGCTCCTTCGGAGCTAAATGCTTCACCACGGTCACGGGGAACACAGAGAATACACACAGAGCTTAGCCTCAAAGTCTTTTGAATTAAAGACTTTGAGAAATAAGGCACTTCTCTAAAGAAAAAACTCCGTGTAAATCTCTGTGTTCTTTGTGGCTCAGTGGTGAAATATATTTAACGCCGCAGGCGCCCTACCAAATTTTCACTCGTTTCTCCGGAGCGATATACAATGAGTCACCCGGCTTCACTCCGAACGCCTCGTAAAACTCAGGTATATTTCGAACAACCCCATTCACTCTGAACAACGCCGGAGAATGTGGATCTGTATTTACCTGCATACGCAATGATTGTTCTCTTGCTTTGTGAAGCCAGGCTTGCGCCCATCCCAGAAAGACGCGTTGTGTTCCTGTGAATCCATCAATAACAGGAGCTTCTTTTCCGTTAAGACTTATTTTGTAAGCTTTTAATGCAATGCTCAATCCGCCGAGGTCACCAATATTTTCTCCTTGCGTGAATTCACCATTCACATTGAGATCGCTGAAGACTTTGAATTGATTGTATTGTTCAACGAGTGCACTGGTCCGTTTTTTAAATTCCTCACGGTCTTTATCCGTCCACCAGTCTTTTAATTCACCGTTGCCGTTGAATGTACTTCCCTGGTCATCAAATCCGTGACCGATCTCATGGCCAATCACGGCTCCGATGGCGCCATAGTTAACAGCATCATCCGCATTAAGGTCGAAGAAGGGAGGTTGTAAAATGGCAGCAGGGAATACGATTTCATTTTTTGTGGGGTCATAATAGGCATTTACCTCCTGTGGATTCATTTGCCACTCAGTCTTATCAATGGGACCTCCAATTTTTGCAATTTCTTTTTTATGTAGGGACAGCTTTGCACTTTGAATATTTCCAAAGAGATCATTTTTATTGATCGTTACCGTGCTATAGTCTTTCCATTTATCAGGATAGCCAATCTTGGGTGTAAATTTCGAGAGCTTGTCGAGTGCCTGCATTTTTGTTTCAGTACCCATCCAGTCAATTTCATTGATGCTACTTTTATAGGCATTTAATAGGTTCCCTACCAGCGCTTTCATGCGCTCCTTTGCTTCATTGGGAAAATGCTGGTTCACATATACTTTTCCAACTACTTCGCCAAGGTTACCGTTAACCAAATCAACTCCTCTTCGCCATGCGGGATCAAGCTCTTTTCTTCCCGTCAACGTCTTACCATAGAAATCAAAATTCTGTTGGTCCATGGCGGTATTAAGTTCGCTGGCACTCGAATTGATAACATTCCATTTAAGGTAAGTCTTCCAGATCTCAAGTTTTGTTGCTGGAATGATAGTATTCATTGCCCATGCAAAAGATGGCTGGGCGATCACTATTTTTTCAAGATTTGTCACACCGGCGCCTGCAAGAAATTTTTTAAAATCAAATTTGGTCATAACATTATCGACTGAATCAACAGGATAGATGTTGTACATCTTCGTCATGTCACGGGTCTCTTCTTTCTTTATATGCTTTTGAGCAATAGAGGTTTCCAGCGTAAGAATTTCTTTCGCAAGTTTTTGACCATCTTTCATTCCCGCAAGTTCCATCATGGAAGCAATGTGTGCGAGGTATGCTTTTCTTATCTCCGGGAATTTTTCCGCATCGCTTGTATAATACTCACGGTCGGGTAATGCGAGACCCGCCTGCCACTCATATAACGCATACTCCGTTGGATTTTTTAAGTCAGGAATGATAAACAAACCAAAGGGAGTTCCGTAGCCATAGATATTGGCATATCCAAAATATCCGGCCAGCTCATCGTAGTTCGTGATGGCATCAATTTTTTTGAATTCGGCCTCGAGTGGGATTATTCCAAGTGAATCCCTTTTCTTCATATTGAGGTAAGATGAATATAAGTCGCCAACTTTTTGCTCATCAGTTCCAACAGCTTTGTTCTCTGCCGCTGCTTCTTCGATAATTTTCTTAACATCCGACTGAGATCGCTCATGAACCATTCTGCCAACGCCATAACTGGATCGTTCCGCAGGTATTTCCGTGTTCTTAATCCACGTGCCGTTTACATACATCTGGAAATTATCACCGGGCTTAACGGTGGTATCCATGTTTTGCAGGATAAGGCCGGATGTAAGCGTTTTGGTTTCTTCTTTCTTGGTTGTCGAACAAGCACATAGCAGGCTTAGTAAAGCGATGAAGGGTAGAGATGACTTCATGTGTGTTGGATTTTTAGTTGATTGAGGATAAAGCTACAAAAAATAGAAATTTTCCAATAACGTAACAAACGGGTATCAATACACTTAAGACCCGCCGCAAATGCCTCTGCAGGGTGCTTTCCGGGGGTGAAACGGAATTTTTGTTTTTCCGTTTCATTTGCACCTGAATTGCGGTATTTTTAGATAGGGCTATCGAACTCTTAAAATGAATTGGGTTGAACCTTTAGCAAATACAACAAAGCTTCGATGCAAAAGCGATTTAAATAATCGCCGTATCATCTCCTTTTCTCTATACTCAATTGCATTTCTTTTTTTCGTGATTAGCTGCCAGGAGGACAGCACCTTAAAAAATGTTTGCGCAGATCCTATCGGTTCTCAGGACGTGACGATGCAGACCAATACTCAGTTCTGCCCTAAAGAAGGACAGAATGGATGTTTCATAACCAAATTTGGAAGCACGACTCAGGTTTTCCAGGCAATAAATTATACGGGAAAACTCCTTGGAATGATTGTAGATGTTGGTCCGGTAACATGTCTTGGTCAGGTGACTGCAAAACCGGTTAGTGGGTATGCTTATGTAGTTGATGTTGTTGCCAAACATGGTTATGTTATTATGCTTCCGGATGGCACCTACGGGCGGTTCTTTGTTGATACTGTTGTAAAGTCATCAACGGGTTCAGTCACAAAAATTTATGTGACGTGGCAATACGCATTCTAATAGAAATTATATGAGAGCATTTCTATATTCCATTCTTCTTTTCTCAATTTATTCTACGCATGCGCAATCACGGATTTATATTTCCGGTGGCGTAGCAACATCGTTGGGTGGAAATGCTGATACTTTCACGGCGAGTAGTCCGACGCTTCCGTGGGTCGATGCCGAATATGAAAAGAAAGTAGTCGGCTCCATGAGCCTGCTGACGGGGGTATCTTTATATGGTGTCGGATATAACTATGATGGCACGGGGTTCGCCACTAATACAAGCAACTTCAAAGCAAATTATTTAGCAGTTCCATTAATGGCGCGCTGGAACATGTTTAATAAGCACTCTTTCTATTTTGACTTTGGAATTGTTACGTCCTACCTGGTGAAAGCAAATCTTAAGGAAACTTTCTATAAGTTCAATACTCCTGAAACGGCAGAAGGAGATATTTCACAATACTCCAACAGAATTCTAATTGCTACAAAGTTTCAGGAGACGGTGGCAATTAACCGCTTTACTATTGCTCTTTTTTTTATGATAACATTCAAAGGACAAAACACAATAAAAGATTTGCCGGAGCATTGGCCGCTCAATCAGCAACAATCTACCTATCTGTTGTCCAATGGTTATTCTGATTTTATGCTGTTCGGTTTGAAACTTGGAGTAAGGATAAAATGAAGCGTTACGTTGCCATTATTATCATGTTTTTTGTTGGTGTCTTGCTGGCGCCGGTCTTCACTATGGGTCAAAATGGCGGAATGAAAAGCTATCGCGAACTGCGTAAACTATATTCAAGCAAGGATCCTGACAAACTTCGGCAAAGTATCCAGGAACTATCTCAAAGGGCGAAGGATAAATCAGACTTCAGGCAATATATTTTATTTCAACTTCTATTAGGCGACCAATACGAACGTGCGGGTGATTACCTGGAAGCCGAAAAGAGTTTGACAGAAGCGTACAATGAAACAAAAAAACACCTTCCGGAAAAGCATCGAAAATTCAAGCTGGCTTATTTTTCACAGTTTGGGAAAACAATTTTTGATCCAATCGATCGACTTGGTTATTTCTATTTGACAATCGGCAACCTGAGAACTGCTGAGCAGTATTTTATTGAATCGAAAAATCTACGCGATAACTTTTTTCCGCCACGCAGCATTCATCGCGTGCATCCGGTAGTGGGCATGGGCTCCTGGTATTTCAGAAAAGGAGATTATGAAAAAACATATGAGCTTTTCAATCAAGCCACCAAAATGATCAACCGTGCAATGACATCAGGTTACGATTTCGATAATCTGAGGAGATTATTTCTAAATGATTTAACGGAGATATGTTTTTCACTTGGAAAGAACGACGAAGCACTTGACTATATAAATCAGCTGGCTATTGCTTCTTCGGGAGCCGCAAAATTTTCTTCGAGAGTCAGCGCACAATTGGAGGTGGCAAGAATATTTGAACTGAAGGCCCGGTATTATTTATTCATGGATGACTATCGTAAAGCAAAAGAATATCTCGACAAGGCAGACTGGTACAATCCACCAAAAATTTCTTACTCTGATGTGAAGTTTAAACTGATCAAGACCAGAGCGCTGCTTGAGTGGTACCAGGGGCATACTGAACGGGCGACCGAAGCATTCTTGTTGTTGGTACGTGAATATCGGAAACACATTGCTTACAATTTTGGTGCGATGAGCGAGTACGAAAAGGAGCAGTTTTACTATCTCATGAAAAGTGATTTCGATCTTTACAATGCGTATGTTCTTGATCAGAGAGATAATGGATCGGCAGTTCTTCGTGAGGAAATGTACAACAATGTTCTCAACACAAAAGCACTGTTACTTAGTCAGACAAACCGGCAAAAAAATAAGATTCTTGAACAAGGCGACCCGGTAATGATTGCCAAACTTCATGAGTGGGAAGCAACAAAGGCCCGACTGTCAGCAGAGTATTATGAAAAGGGGAACTTGATCAGGACGGATTCTATGGAGCGCCGTGTGGAGTCTCTTGAAAAAGAACTCAATCGTTCTGTCGGTCTCTTTGCCCAGCAGCAAAATCCTCTCACCTGGCAACAAGTCAAGTCTGCTCTTGGTACAAAAGAAGCTGCAGCGGAGGTGTTGCGGGTGCAGGTAGTGGGGTCGGGTACTCATAAAGCACTTACAGATTCAGTCGTGTATGCTATTCTTCAGGTGAAAGAAAATTCAGAATCACCACAAGTTTATCTTCTGACGAATGGCAATCAGTTGGAAAAGCATTTCCTTCCCAACTATCGCAATTCAATACTGTCAAGCGTTGACGACAAGCTTTCATATGATCAGTTCTGGGTTCCCATTAAGAGGCAGCTGGCGGGCATCCAGCGATTTTATCTGTCGCTGGATGGTGTTTACAATCAGATCAATCTTAATACTCTTCGTAACACGGTGACGAATCAATATGTAATTGATGAAATTCAAATGGTATACCTTACCAATACAAGTGATCTGTTGCGGGTGGAAAATACGGTAGCAAACCCAAGCGCTGTGTTAGTAGGAAGACCCACCTATGATTTTGAGTCACTACAAGAATCCAAAATAACAGATAAAGCTTACGGTACTAGAAATGTGATTAACCAGGAGTTGGTGTCATTCAAAGATCAGGAATTTGAAGACTTACCTGGAACGGAAGAAGAGATTACAATGATTAAGCCAATATTAGAAAAGCAGAATCTAAGTGTGGAAATGTTATTGGGTAAGAACGCTCTTGAAGAAACTGTCAAAAAAATTCAACATCCCTCCATTGTGCACATAGCAACGCATGGTTTTTTTGTCGACGATGCAGCAAGTACTGTGAGTCCGATGATTCGCTCCGGTATCGTACTCGCAGGTGTAAAGAAAGAAAACGTAAAACAAAATCAGGATGACGGGATACTGACGGCTTACGAGGCTACTAATCTGGATCTTGAAGGAACAAGCCTGGTGGTACTCTCTGCGTGCAAAACCGGTCTTGGTGAAGTAAGAAACGGAGAAGGTGTTTATGGTTTGCAACGTGCAATCGTAGTGGCTGGTGCGAGTAATCTTATTATGTCACTTTGGAAAGTAGATGATGAAGCGACGGCAGAGTTGATGGCATCATTCTACCGGGTCTGGACTGGTAAACAAAATGAAATTGAATTCCGTGAAGCACAGATTAATATGAGAAAGAAATATCCCCAACCATTTTACTGGGGTGCATTTGTAATGTTAGGCAAATAGATTATGAAAAGGAGTGTTTTCATATTGTTATTGGTAGCGACACATGTTGCAAGCGGTCAGATTCACCTCACACCATTTGCCGGTATCAATTCAACACGGATGACCAAAGGTCTTTTTGGATATGACAAGGGCGGCAACTACTTTTTTGGAGGCGTTGAGTTGGAGGGAAGGCTAAAACCAAAGAAAATCAGTCCGTTTCATATCTCCATCGCTACCGGAGTTACCTATCTCAGCAATGGCTATTTTGAAAATTCCTTGTTTTCGCTTTCATCTATTTTTTATACAGCCAGCAAAACCGATCTGGCCACTCAGTATTTGCAGGTTCCTATTATGATTAAATTAAACTGGCAGCCATTTCCGCTCGTGGAGGATTTTCGATTTTTTATCGGAGCGGGTGTTAGCAACAATACGCTCATGAAAGCGACTTTATCGGAGAGTGTTACAAAAGTATTTATCGCTACCGATATATATTCGCCACCCCAGACAACTCATTATCAGGACAGCCAGGACATCACACAACTGGGTGTAAAGAATTCACTCTTCACCCGCTTTGATGTTGGATTGAGATATAAAAAAGTTCAGATAGCTTTTCGGCTGAGCATGTCTACGAGTGATATGTACTTTAATGGATTGGAAAAAATCTGGGCAATACCCGCAGCTGAATCCGGATATATTTCAGGACATACCGCTGCAGGATCAACCAAACTAAAGTACTCAGAGTTGGTCATTGGGTACAGGATTTTCTAGTAATAAGACTTTATTAACCTTTTCCTAATGCTGACGATATGGGGCGTTTAGTACACACTAAACCTATACGGGGTATTTAATACCCGTTAAAAATTACCGACACTTTTGAATAGACTCAATGGGTTGTTTGTTGGGCATAACCTTCTGGCACATGCTTTTAGGTAAACAAACGAACTAACAAAAAACCAATCAAAATGAAAACGCGATTATCGGGATTTACCAGCAGTTGGATTGCCATGCTGTTTATTATACTAGTGGTTGGTTGCAAAAAAGATGATGTCACCGTTGTGCTTCCGGTGGTTACATCGACAAGCCCCATTGATAAAGCCATCAGTTTCGCAATCAATGGTCAGATTTCAGCAACATTTAGTGTTAGTATGGATGCTTCTACTATCAACACTTCGAAATTTATTTTGCAGCAGGGAACTACGTCCGTTGCAAGTGTAGTGACATATTCGGGTACAAAGGCCATCCTTACACCTGCGGCTAACCTTGCGCCGGGGACAATTTATACTGCTACTGTGTTAATGGGGGTTAAAGACGCAACTGGCAAAAATCTTGCAAAAGACTATGTTTGGAGTTTTACTACCGGGACCGTTAGCGATATAACACCTCCGACAATTACATCTACTGACCCTACAAACAATGTAACCGGAGTAACTCTCAGTCATCTCATTGTTGCTAATTTCAGCAAATCAATGGATGTTAGTTCTATCACTTCATCAACCTTTACAGTAAAGCAAGGCTCTACCGCTATTTCCGGTGCAATAACTTATTCTGGCACAGCCGCTACCTTTACTCCAGCGAGCATCCTCGTGGCCAATCAAGTTTATACAGTAACAATCACAACAGGAGTTAAGGATGCTGTGGGGAATGCCATGGCCGCTAACTATACCTATAGCTTCACGACAGGTAATGCACCCGACACAACGGCGCCTACAGTAAGTTCAACTGATCCCCTCAGCAGCGCAACCGGGATTCCCCGTAACAAAGTAATTGTCATAAACTTCAGTGAAGCAATGGATCCTTTGACAATTAGTACATCGACATTTACGTTAAAGCAAGGAACGACATCAGTTGCCGGTGCGGTAGCATTTTCAGGAACAACGGCAACGTTTACACCGACGAACACTCTGGCGGTGGGTACAAATTATACTGCCACTATTACTACCGGTGCGAAAGATCTCGCTGCCAACGCACTTGCCGCTAATACCGTGTGGAGTTTTACAACGGGCGGTACCCTCACCACGCTCGCAGTGGTGGATCTTGGTACAGCAGCCAATTATCTTATTCTTGCTAAAACAGCGATCAACAATATTTCAACTTCTGCTCTTACGGGAGACTTAGGGTTGAGTCCGGCGGCAACGTCTTACATCACGGGACTTGCATTGACAAATGGGACAGGTTATGCTACGTCAGCACAGGTCACTGGGAAAGTATATGTTGCCGACATGGTAAGTCCAACCCCAATTAACTTAACGACCGCGGTCAATAATATGATTACCGCTTATAACGATGCGGCTGGAAGACCTTCACCAGATTTCTCCGAACTCGGCACTGGAAATATTGGTGGGAAAACACTTTCTGCAGGACTCTATAAATGGACAAGTAACGTTACAATACCATCAAGCGTTACCATTTCTGGTGGTGCAAATGATGTTTGGATATTTCAAATTTCAGGGAATCTTAATATGAGTTCCGCGGTGAATATCACGCTCACCGGAGGTGCCCAGGCTAAAAACATTTTCTGGCAGGTAGCAGGTCAGGCTACCATGGGAACCACTACACATTTTGAAGGAATAATCATGTCGATGACAGGCATTACCTTTCAAACAGGAGCCACTATGAATGGAAGAGCTCTTGCACAGACTGCTGTTGTTCTTGATAGTAACACGTTGACAAATCCATAATAGAATAAGGGAATCAATAATCAGAAAGTGGCTGCAAATCTTGCGGCCACTTTTTTTGTCTGGTTGAGTAGGTAAAGCACGCAGTTTTAAATCTTCTCCTTTAGATTATTCAACCCCATCACTACGCCACTAAAATATTCTCCTCGCTTAAAAAAAGAAGTGATTACTTCAACCGCCTGCTGGCATTGCTTGTCCGATAGATAATTTGAAGAAGTAAATCCGGTGGAGATTCTGAATTGCTGATTTCTAAAAGAAAACGCCATCATGACTGTTCCTTTTTCAAAAGAATATTCGTTGGCCCAATATTCGCGGTTGCGACTTGAAAATTGCTCCAGGGTCTTATCGGGGAAGTAATCGTCTATCGTAACAACGTAGATATAAATTTTTTTCTCTTTCTGAATTTCATCTATAATAGCCTTTAACGAATCGATTTCTTTTTTTGAAAATCTGTTCTCGAGGTCAATTACTTTTTGAGCTTTGATGGGAACGCGGTCAATAATAAATCCGGGACAAGTTCGCTTCAGTTCACGGTTGAGTCTGTATTGAAACCGGTAATGGTCCTGCATTATTTTCTCCCTCGAAGTTTTGCTGATCTCCGGCAGGTTGTTGATTGATTGGTCATAAATAATGTCGAGCTGCGCAGCGGCATCTTTTTTATTGGATAGACCTTGAATTTTCTGGCATGTTTGATGAACAAACAGTGAATCCTGGCCAAACGTGGAAGTAGTAATTAGAGTGAAAAGGAGAATGAATTTAATCATGCTTTGAAAAGTGAACGATGAGAATCTTTGAGAGCTGGGTAAAACAATATTGCTATCTGTGTTCAAGAAAGACCTTAATCTGAACAAAATAATACACTTTGCCACAGATTGCACAGATTATCACAGACATTGCTGGATTTTTTTGATAATGAGGAAATTGCGCCGATGGCAGCAATATATTGCCAAGGACTCCAAGACCGAATCTGTGGCTAAGTATTCATTTACAACAATCATGCACCTCCGGCTTTGGCTTCAGCAACCTCTTAACATAATCCTTAGCAAGATCAATTGTATCAAATGGTCCAACCCATACTCCATTCTCACCGTGAATTTGCTTTCCCTTTTTTAATAATCCGAATTTGCATTCACTGCAATCCCCTTTGTGGATCTGGTTGGTTTGATTAGCTGTCCAATTGTCGAAGTAGTAGAAAGCAGGCTCGACAGGGGAGTTGTCAAGAGTGAGAAGGTGTTTTTTCCTGGCCATTTGAAAGAGTAACCTGTTGCGAATTCCTGGTAATTGTACCCAAAAAAAGACATGCTATGGGTTTTTCTATCCTATAACTATTTCCGATTGGGTTGCATAAAATATAAAGCGGAGCCATCAGGATCATTAAAATGTAGGAAATGTTCGCCTTCCTCTTTTCGAATTGTTGTTTTTATGTCAAGTTGATGCAAAAGAGACTCTGCAATTTCAAAATTATCAACCGTAAACCCGATTGAAATGTTTCCCGAATCTTTTTTCAAATTCCCGGGTGCTGTTGGATGAAGACCGATGGCAATACCAGGGGCGATAAATTGTGCACAGTGATTTCCCCATTTAGCTTTTAGAGTAAGACCCACGGATTCATAAAATGCGATTGATTTGTTCATATCATTCACATTGATAGTCACATTTGCCTCTTTTATTGTCATAAAGCGGATGTTTGAAATTCAGATTTCATCAACATAACTAAAAATCGCGTTTTCTTCAAATTTGAAGTTTCAATCGATTCTCAATCTTCTAAAATGTATGAGCCAGATTAAAGAAGAACTGTTTATCTTCTTTGGACCATGCATAATCAAATCGAAGAATTGTGTTCACATTCCAGGCTATCCGTAATCCCATACCTTCTGAATATCTCATTTCGGAGAAATCAAATGCAGACAGGTTATCATACACGCCCCCGATATCATAAAATGGAACGGCACTGAATGCAAACTGTTGGTTGAACATGTTCGCTTTCGCAAAACGCCAACGAAGTTCGAAGTTGTTAAAATTCATTAGTCGCCCAACAAAACGACTTATTTTATATCCTCTCAAAGTATGTGCTCCTCCAAGACCTTCGATGTCGCCCTCTTGGCTCCACTGATCCTGAAATTCAAAAAACGGAGCATCGCCACTGATATAGCCCAAACCGGACCGGGCAGCGAATACAAGTTTAGGGAAAACGGACGGTAAAATGCTTTGGTACCAATTTGCGTGACCGTAGATTTTATTAAAATCATAAGATGATCCTAAAGATTTTAATGATACTTCGTCGGTCAACTCAAGGAATAATCCGCTGCTAGGATCTGGTTCAAGATCCCGTGTATCATAGGCAAGTCCGAATTGCGCTATCGTTATAAAATTATCCTTAACTCCCTTCACCAAACCGGCATTACTTTGATTTCTTAGCAATGAGTTTCCCGAAAAGGTGGAATAGTTTAGTTGTGCCAATTCAAATCCAATAAGGGCGCCCACTTTGTCTTCAAAGAAAGACCGCTCCATACTGACATTGATAACACCTTCTTTCTTGAAGTAGGTATTATAATTCGCATTTGCTCCTACCAACCCGTTTTTTTCGTAGTCTGAATAGCTTGCGTCTTTTACAGGAGCTTTGGTACTGTCATTTCCCGGATAGTATGAGAGGCCTTTCAGCGATTGCTGAGGAGTTAGACCGAAGAACAACAGATTTGGATTTGCTTCATACCCACCCTCAACACGAAGTCGCCATTTAGTGTTGAAAATGTATGGTACGTCCAGCTTGACAAAAAATTCCCGTTGGTCTTTTGTTGTATTGAATACGACGAAATCAATCTTCATTCTATACGCTGTGTAATTGAAAAAAGGATCATTGCGTTTGCCATTAAAATAAATGGACCCTTCTCCGCCATAGCCAACGCCGTTCACCGGGTCTGAACTGAAATCCGGGGTCCCGGTAAGATAAGTTCCTTCCTTCTTGTCCTTAAGATCTTCATCCGATAATCTTTTCTCCTCGGCTATTGCGAAGGGCAGTTTGGTTGTATCCTGGCCCTGTTGACCATTCCCAACGTATGGATAAAGCATAAGTAGTGAGAAAATCAAAATTGACATTCTGCCACAATGGCTAACAAAGCGCGATGGGAGGGGGACTATTTTCATTGCTGTTTAATTTCGACTGCAAATTAAATACATGAAAACTAAAGAAATTTGTAAGATTTGAAATTCTTACACCAATAACTGAATTCGTTTTCTTAAGAGGCGGGGGTTCCAGTCATTTTCTTTAGAATTAATTTAGAATTGCTCTTTAGGTTTGAGTTAATCCAATTCTACCATGCCATGATCCGTATCCAATGGATCAGGAGCCTGCCTTATTTACCCCACAGATCGAAAAAAAAACGTAATAATTAATTATGAAAAAAATTATCACAATTGGGATTTGCTTCATGCTGGCTGGTATGATCTCATCTTTTGGACAATCTTCTGAATATAAAATTATAAACAAGATTCATTTGGAGGGAGATGGTGGATGGGACTACCTGGCCGTGGATGAGTTATCTAACCGGTTATTTGTTTCTCATAGCACCCAGGTTCAGATTGTAGATCTTTCCACAGGTAAAATGATTGGCTCTATTCCAGGTTTAAATGGAGTACATGGGATCGCTATCGCCTCTGATATCAATAAAGCTTTTATCAGTTGTGGCCGGGATTCATCCATTGTGGTAGTGGATCTGAAGACTTTTAAATTTATAGCCAAAACAAAAGTTACGGGTGCAAACCCTGATGCTATTTTGTATGATCCTCACTCGCACAAAGTCTTCACATTTAACGGCCGAAGTGCTAATGCGTCAGTAATTGATGCGAATACGTATAAAAATGTCGCTACCATTCCGCTGGACGGTAAACCAGAATTTTCCGCTACCGATGGAAAAGGGAAAATTTATGTAAATAATGAGGACAAGAGTATGATTTATATGATCAATTCTAATTCTTTGGTTGTGGAGCAGAAATGGTCCATTGCCCCGGGTGAGGAGCCCTCAGGTTTAGCATTCGATAAAGCTAATAACCGCTTGTTTTCGGTTACAGATAAATTGATGGTTATAGTAGATTCTCAGACAGGAAAGATTGTGACAACAGTACCTATAGGAGAAAATGTCGATGGTGTTGCTTTTGACCCTGAAAAAAAACGAATATATACTTCTAATGGAGATGGGACTGTTACCGTTGTTCAGGAAGTAAATCCAAATGATTTCAAAATAGTTGAAACAATAACCACGCAGCGAGGGGCCAGGACCATTGGGATAAATACTAAAACACACAGGATCTATTTACCTACCGCTGAATTCGGACCTGCTCCTGCTGCTACTAAAGAAAACCCTAACCCACGGCCCAGTATAAAGCCGGGTACCTTTACGATTCTGGAAATTGGTTATTTAAAGGAATAGAATCTTTAGACCCTCCCGATTGTTAAAAATCTATGCTTTCAAGAGCCGAGGAGCAAAGGCTTTTTTAAAAATTGGATACAGATTGTTCGTGAAATCTCAGAACTGCTGTGCGTATGCTAAGCATGACCTCATTCGTGACAAACCGTGTGCCAACAGAGTTATTAGTAGGTACTTCCAGGGCATAGGAAATTCTGAATTTTTCTAAGAAACTGAATTGTGCAATCAGACCGTATGCGTTGAGATTTCGCGTGTAAGCGCCTATCGAATAATTGCGTTTGAGGATTACGTTAACATTTATGTCCGTTGAAAGTGGTGAGCCTGCTACCGCTTTTAGTAGCACAGAAGGTTTCAAAATGACATTTTCCGAAAGGAAGAAAAGGTAGGACCCCAGCAAATAATAATGTTGCTGATAGATATTGATTTTTTGGCCACCCAGATCTAAGGAACTATTGACAAGACGGGGAGCTGAAAGTCCTATCAAATAACGATCACTTTTTAACATTATACCTGCACCAATTATAGGCTTAAGCTGACTCACTGGCGCAAAGACGGGATCCGCTGGATCTTGTAATGTCAATTGAGAAGGGTCGACTTTATAATTGATAAAACCGGCCTGCATGCCAAATGAAAGTAGCTTGCCTTCACTGATGCGCAGTTTGTAGGCAAACGTGCCGGTTACTTGCGTGTTAGTATTTTCCCCAATTTTATCATTAACGATCATAAAACCTGCTCCCAGTTTATTTTGTAGCAGGGACATATGAGCGCCGGCATTGAGTGTAGTAGGGTTTCCATCAAAGCCAGCCCATTGATTACGATATGATGCAAAGGCGGTAAGATTATTATTAATACCTGTATAAGCGGGGTTGATGACAATCGGATTATTTAAGTACAATCCGTAAAGGGGATCTTGCTGACAGTACGCTGCAGACAATATCATTAGAGGTCCGAATAGTAATACTGCAGAAACGATTTTTTTTATTTGGGGAATATGATTCATAATACCGGCAGTAAGTTATCGTTTCAAGGAAAGGTAACCTGTTTCGGTTTTTCGACCTGATGAAAATTCGATTTTATAAAAGTAAGTTCCGGTCGGTAACTCGCTTCCGTTTTTGTTAATGCCAGTAAATACCTGGTTAGTGTTGTCGTAATTGGATACTTCAAATACTGTATCACCCCAACGGTTAAAAATTGATACGTGATTGACCTTAGTGTCATCCAGCAGTTCAATATATTGAATTTGCCAGGTATCATTTTGTTTATTGCCGTCAGGAGAAATACCATTGTAGACGATTATGTCTCCGATTACTGTTATGGAAAGGATTTGCTGAGTACACGCACCGTCAAAATCACAGACCTCAATAGTAAGTTGATCCTTACCGGCAAAAAGTTTACCTGCATAATCCAGTATTAGTTTGTGTGAGGTATCAATGGTAGCAGATGCTCCGCTGGCCGGTTGCTGAATAATTTTTAGAGTAGACAGGTCCAGATTGTTGTCAGGGTCGGAGAGGAAGGCTAATAGATTAACAGCAACACTGCCCTCAATCGTAGCACTAACGGGAGTAGCCGTAATAACCGGAGGTCGGTTACAAAAAAACGATGTAAATGAAACAACATCGGAAATTGGGCTGTTGCATCCGTTAGCGTCGGTCACAATAAGTGTAAAACTACCAGCAGAAGACACTATAATTTGCTGACTGTTCTGGCCAGTTGACCAACCGTACCCGGTGAATCCTGCGGGCCCGCCAATCGTTGCGGATGTCGCTGTGCAATTTGTGGTTGTAATAGACGGTTTAGAAATGATATCAATTGTGGCTGCAACTGGTGCCCTCGAACCCTCACACGTAGAGTTGACAATCGAAACATAATAGGTCGTGGTAGCAGAAAGAGTAGGTGTGATATAGATGCTATTGACTTCATTCGTAATGGCTGTTCCACCGGTAGCGCTTGTGTACCAGCGATAGTTTCCATTGGTTCCTCCGTTAGCGGTCAGACTCACCCTCGACACTCCACAAGCGGTGCTATTCGTAGTGGCAGGCGGACCAGGGATTGCATTGATAACAACATTTGCATTGTTAGTGAAAACAATATTGGAAGCACCATCACTTATTTTACAACGGTAGACGCCCGCGCCAAAATTTCCAGAGGTGTTGATGGTAAATGATGAGGTTGACACATTAGTATAACCTCCCGAGTTTGTCAAATCTGCAAACGGAGCAACGCCATCATGAGAAAATTGCCATTGATAGAGTATAGTAGGTGTACCCGTTGCTGCAGTTGAAATCGTGGTGGATGTTCCTGCACACACTAAATTCGCTGCCATTGGTTGTGATGTGACTGTTATGGATGAGGGAGAGCTAAAAGAAATTATCTCAAGCGTATTGCTTGCATAATCTATAGCATAGACATAATTCCCGGATACGGAAAAGGACACCGGACTATCCAGTATTGCCCCACCCGCTCCGTTGATCAAGCTAGCCGCATGGACCGGGGCCGCAGGATTACTTACATCAACAATCTCCAATGCATTGCTACCGGCAGCGATCACAAGTGCGTATTTCCCCGAAACATAAACGGAAGTTGGCAGCTTAAGCATCGCGCCGCCAGTTCCATCGACCAGACTTCCTTTGTGGACCGGAGCGAGTGGATTAGTAATATCTATTATTTCCAATGCATTGCTTAAAAAACTTGTTACGTAGGCGTAATTCCCGGAGATATATACTGAGTAGGGAAAACCGAGCACCGCACCGCCGGTGCCATTGGTTAAACTGGCCGCATGTGCCGGTGCGCCGGGAGTGCTCACATCGACTATTTCAAGTGCGTTGCTACCGCCCGATGCGACGTAGGCATATTTCCCAGAAACGTAAACGGAATACGCATAACTAAGTAAGGCCCCTCCGGTACCATCAGTCAAACTGCCAGCATGTATGGGAGTAGCAGGATTTGACACATCAACAATTTCCAAAGCGGCACCACCACCACTTCCATTTATTGCATTTACCAGATAGGCATAGTTTCCGGATACAAATACAGAGCTTGGGTAACTTAGTAATGCTCCACCGGTTCCATTTTTCAAACTGCCTTTATGCACCGGGACATTTGGGTTGGTGACATCTACAATTTCCAATTCTCCCATTTCTAACGCCGGCACAACTGAACTGAAGTTTGTCAGATAAGCATAGTTACCTGAAACGTAAACAGACTGCGGGCCATACAACAAGGCGCCACCGGTACCGTCCAGCAGACTGCCTTTATGGGTTACGGCCGCAGGATTGCTTACATCAAGTATTTCCAGTGCATTGCTGCCAAAACTTGCCATATAAGCATTGGTGCCAGAGACAAAAACGGAATTAGGATGTCCAAGCAGTGCTCCGTTTCCAAACCCGTCAATTAGACTTCCCTTATGAGTTGGTTCCGATGCAAAGGTGACATCAACAACCTCCAATGCATTATTGCCGGCACTTGCCACATAGGCATTAGTACCTGAGACAAAAACAGATTTTGGATATGTAAGTAATGCACCTCCTGTTCCGTTTTCTATGCTTGCTTGGTGATTGGGAACAGATGGGCTGGATACGTCTATAATTTCCAACGAATGGCTTTGATAACTTGTAACGTAGGCGTAGTTCCCGGAGACGTAAACAGAGGTTGGTCGATTGAGCATTGCACCGTTCTCGCCGTCACCAACACTACTAAAATGAACAGGTGCTGATGGAGTTGTTATATCTACAATTTCCAACGCATTGCTACCCAGGCTTGCTATGTACGCATAATTTCCAGAAATGAATACCGATTCAGGCGAGTCTAACAAGGCCATTCCGCCAGCACTCATCTTGCCGGCGTGGACCGGAGCAGTCGGAATGGATATATCAACGACCTCAAAGTAGGAAGAACTTCCAAAGGCAGTGGTCACGTAAGCGTAGGTGCCGGATACATAAACGGAAGTTGAATTATAGAGAGAGGCGAGGGAGAGATTACCACCGCCATCCGTTATACTGCCCTTATGAACCGGAGATGCCGGGTTGGTCACATCTATTATTTCCAATGCGCCACTTCCCACTACATACGCGTAGTTGCCTAGAACGAAAACCGATGAAGCGCCGTCAAGTTTTGAACCTCCATAACCGTTCACCAGGCTACCTTTATGTACGGGATTGGCAGGATTCGTGACATCCACTATTTCCAGATTTGAGACTAATCCGTTTATGCCGGCGGTTACATACGCATAATTTCCGGACACGAAAACAGAAGTTGGCAGGTCGAGTAATGCTCCTCCGTTGCCACTCGCGAGGTGTCCCACTTGGACAGGCGAAGTCGGATTTGAAATATCAATAATTTCAAGAGAGTTTCCATTTGAGCTTGCTACGTAGGCAAAATTTCCTGAAACGTAAACTGATACCGGGTTTAGAAGAAACGTCTTTGCTCCAAAGCTCCCGGCATGCGAAAGGCTAACTTGAGCGAACCCTGATTCATAAGCACACACGATAAAAATGCAGACTGCATACATAAAGCATTTCCATTGTGAGTGACATTTCTTGAATTGAATTTTGTTTTTCACAACCTCCATAAGTTGGGGTATTAAGGTTGAAATGTTTCATGCCACCAAATCAATGTAAGAAATAGCTTCAGGTTTTCAAATCAGACCGGCAAATGGTTTGTAACAATACGGGATATGCGTAGCATTTTCTTTGCAAGGTATAGCCCAAAATAGCTATTACCTCTCTTAAAACAACCTGCGGTCAAAGCATTATGTTAGCCGCCGGGTTCTGAAATTCCGCCGCCGATAAAGTGTGTGTTATGAGTGATGACTACTGAACGTGACGATGAATTATTTCATCGTCACTAATTTTCCACGCCATTTAATTTTTAATTATATCGTTACACGATCAGGCGTTGATAACGTAGTAGATATTGGCGAGGATGTACCCGACAATTACGATAACGGCTCCTACTTTGTTGATCCGATGAGCTGTTACAATCTTATCATTGTTATGTAATTTCAACGCTATTGCTGATATCGTTAGAATAGAAAAAATTCCTAAAAAAGTAAGACTGTGAAGTATATCAACCAGGCTAAATTGGGACGACTCGGGTAGCAGGGAATCAATGATATATTTATTTCCAACAGCTGCAAACAGTCCGCCTACCGGTAAACCGAACCTTGGTTCCAGTTCATTGGTATCCGATAAAAAGCTCACTAAGGCTATCATGAATGCGAAATACATGCCAACAAAAATCTTTAAGAATAAACCTTTCGCCTCACGTTCAATATCCATCTCGATCGAAAACATGGAAAATATGTGTGTATCATTTGCCAGCTCAGGACTTCCAAATGAAGTATTATAAGTAACAATGTTAGTGCCTACTTTAAAGTTATCAACATTCCAGCCGATCAGCGCCTGTGCATTGTCAAAGCGGCTTGAGACGGTGTCAGGAACAAAGACCATATCGCCGATATCAAGTTCCTCATCTTCAATAATGACTTTTAAG
>JANYDR010000206.1 GCA_025363495.1 Cyclobacteriaceae bacterium
GTGCTGCCTGCCGCGCATTATCAGTTTCGGAATTAATCAGATCGGCAACGGCCTCTGCCTGTGCAAGATCAAAGCGACCATTCAGAAATGCACGCTTGGTAAATTCTCCCGGACCTGCAAGTACAGCTCCGTTCTTAATTAATGCTGTAATGATACGCTGAACAATCAGCTGTGAACCGTGACAAGAGATTTCGATGGAATTTTCTTTCGTGAATGAGTTCGGTTCTTTGAAGACGGAGACAACAACTTCATCGATAGTATCGTCGCCGTCTTTTATAAGTCCGAAGTGTAAAGTATGGGTAGCTTGCTTAGTAAGATCCTTTCCGACAAATACTTTTTGCGTAACAGCAATTGAATCCTTACCAGATAAACGAATGATCGCCAACGCGCTTACGCCTGGCGGTGTTGCAGGAGCGACGATAACTTCGTTATGATTTTTTGACACAGGTTCTAAGACCATTTCAAGGTGAAACTAGATTTCTAATTAATATCCATCGAGCCTTGTTCATCAGAACATTAAGTCGCATCAAACTATTTTCTTTTTGTTCTTTTTTGCCTTGATGCAAAAAAGAACCAAAAAAGATCAAGAGCCAAATATGCTTCCCCGCTCACTGCCATCTCACCACCCAGCATTTGGCTCGGGCCTCCGCTCCTCGTAAACCCTTTAAATATTTCAACGTCTAGGAGATTTCGTTAACCGGTTATTTAAGGAGTTTAATCGTCTAAATAAACATGGGATACGTTGATATTTGCTGCTACTACCGATTACTGACCACTGATTACCGATTACCGATTACTTTTTTCCCTTCTTAAAGACAACACTCATTTATCTTTCACAATAAACGTCGGAATATTAACCCTATGCCTCACCGTATCCAACGTCGTTCCAAAAATAAGATCCTTTATAAAAGTATGCCCATGTGCACCCATCACCAATAAATCCGCTTCAAATTCTTTTACAATTGCCGGTATTCTCCTTCTTGGATTTCCAAAACCAACTTTCACAGTGGCATGATAGCCAAGCTCTTCCAACTGCCGAAGGTATAACTCAAGTGCAGCTGTGTCTTCTTTGGATTCGCGGTCTTCAATCTCATTTCCATAAACCATCGCACCAGCCGTCTCCACAATATGCACTAATAAATATTGTGCATCTTTTCCTCCCTGGGCAACGGCGCTTCGGATGGCAAGTGCGTCAATGGAAGAAAAGTCTATACAGATTGCCACTTTGCTGTAAATCGGTTTCTCGAGGTCTCTTAATAATGTGGCGGTTCCATGTGGCACTTTCATCTCTTTCTCCCCGGCACGTTTTTGAATGAAAGGTTTCATGGCAATGTAAACCAACAAACTGCCAGCCGCCAGGCATAATGGAACGACGGTGATCCATACTAGCCATTCATAATCGCCCGCAGCATTGAGCCATCCGGTTACCTCGTCCCAAACCAACTTGACATTCAATGAAATGATGATGCCTGCTATCAGCCAGGAAGCGATCTTCAGCCATGGCTTGATCACAAAAACCCCCATCTTTTCTTTATCGCTGTTAAAATGGATAAGCGGAATGATTGCAAAACCAAGTTGTAAGCTTAGCACCACCTGGCTGAATACAAGTAATGAACCTGTCTCGCTTTCTCCATAAAAGATAATGACCAGGTATGCAGGAATGATCGCTATTACCCGCGTGATCAACCGGCGAAGCCATGCTGCAATCCGAAGATTCAGATAGCCTTCCATTACAATTTGTCCTGCGAGTGTTCCTGTTATGGTAGAACTCTGACCTGCCGCAATCAAGGCAATCCCGAAAAGCATGGAAGCCCACTCGTTGCCCAGGAGGGGAGATAAAAATTTATAAGCATCTTCGATATCAGCAACTTCAAACATGCCAGCTTTAAAGAATGTCGATGCTGCGAGGATGAGAATGGCAGCGTTGACAAGAAATGCCGCATTGAGGGCAATAGCAGAATCAATAAAATTATATTTAAGCGCTGACCAGATTCCTTTTTCAGAATGGTCGATCCTGCGTGTCTGCACAAGCGACGAATGAAGATAAAGATTATGAGGCATCACCGTTGCTCCAATAATACCAATAGCGATATACAGTGCACCATCACCTGGCAGCGATGGAATAAATCCAGCAGCCAGCTCACCAAGATCTGGTTTTGCAAAGATCATCTCCACCAAAAATGAAGTGCCAATGATTGCCACCAGACTAATGATGAACAATTCAATTTTGCGCATGCCATAGCTTTGCAGTAACAACAACAGTAATGTATCAAGTACCGTAATCGATACACCCCAGATCAGTGGCAAACCGAAAAGCAATTTCAATCCAATCGCCATACCAAGGACTTCCGCCAGGTCGCAGGCCGCGATCGCTATCTCTGCCATCAGCCAAAGCGTGAAATTGATGGCACGGTTATACGTCTTGCGTGAAGCCTGAGCCAGGTCAAGTTGACGAACAACCCCAAGTCGCGCGCTAAGGCTCTGCAGAAGCAGCGCCATAATGTTTGACATTAATAAAACCCATACCAGAGAATACCCAAACCTACTTCCGCCCGCAATGTCAGTTGCCCAGTTGCCCGGGTCCATATAACCGACACTGACAAGATAGGCGGGACCCAAAAATGCAAGTAGTTTTCTCCAGCCTTTCCGGTTAGTGGAGTCGATCGAGGCATGTACCTCGCTCAACGATTTTCGCTGCAGCACTTCTCCCATCATAACTTTACCAACAACAATATGTTTTTAGAAACTTCTTTTGAGACAAATAGTTTTTTCTTTTCAATTATGATTTCCACTGATTCATCATACGCTTCACGATTGACGACTTCAATTTTTTTACCCGGCTTAGCACCAATTTTATCTAGGTATTTTAATAGTTCGGGATCACTGTCTTTCACAGAACAGATTATTCCTTTACTTCCGGGCTTTAATTGATCCAGCGCAACCTGTGGCATTGATTTCAATTTGCCGTGTTGATCTGGAATGGGATCTCCGTGAGGATCGGTCTTCGGAAATCCTAAATACTCATCTAACTTATCAATGAGCCTTGAGGATTGAATGTGCTCCAGTTGTTCAGCAACTTCATGTACTTCATCCCAGGTGAATCCTAGTTTTTCAACAAGGAACGTTTCCCAAAGGCGGTGTTTGCGAATAATCTGAAGTGCCTGGGTTTTTCCTCTTGAAGTAATCTTAACACCATAATAACGCTCGTAATTGATCAACTCTTTGGCTGATAATTTTTTGATCATATCTGTCACCGATGCGGCTTTTGTTTGCATGGCTTCAGCCAATTCGTTGGTCAACACCGGTTTAGCTCCACCTTCTGCCAAGTGGTAAATAGCTTTTAAGTAGTTTTCTTCTGTAAAGCTCAGCATATGAGTAAGCAAGCCGTAAAGTTATTAAAATTTTAGATTAGTCTAAAAAATATTTTAGACTATAAATTATTTAATGACTTCAGTAAAGTCCCTTCCTGGGACGCCCAGGTAACGTTTTCCGGTATCCTTGAATAGAAATGCTTGCTTTTAAGATCATCAAGCAGCGTCGGGTAATCCGGTTTTGAGAAATCAAAAATGATAAAAGGATGATACTCCACGTATTGCTCTATCCAGGGCCATTGCGAATCGAGAATAACCGGCAACTGATAACTTAAATATTCAAACAACTTGGTGGGATGCGAATTTCTGGTGTGATAGGAGTAGGGATAAGATAATATGCCGAAGTCTGCATTTTCGATTGATTGAATAATCTGCTGATGCGGCACCAGATCTTTGCCTCCAGTGAGTGTTATAAAATTGCAAGTCTTTATTTCATTTTGAATCCTTTCTCTTTCGCTATTCAGTGCTGCCTTTCCAATAATGGTAAGTTTAACCGAGGGATCAAGTTGATGTAATTCTATTGCCATTCGAATAGCGTGAAATACTCCGGTGCTCTCTGCCAATGTTCCTGAGAAAAGTAAATTTAGACTTCGGGATGTTGCCCGCTGAATATGTTTCGGCGAATGCAGCGCCTTGTTCTCTATGACGGTCCATCCACCCCTATGAAATTTAAATTCTTGTTCATATCCTCGCTCGGCCAGAATGAAATGATCAATAGAAGGTGCAAGCAATTTTTCTTTTAGTCGCACCAACATTGCCAAAGGCCATCGTATCAACCATGGGAAACTCCCTGAATGAAGAATGTTTCGATAATAGTTTTCCTGAATATCATAAACGATCGTAATGTTGAGCAGGATTTTTAATAATACAGATGGCGGCAGTAGTTCATGAGTATTGATGATTAGTATAGATGGCTTTATTCTCCACACCTTAGCGAATACACGCCACCTGGCTAATACACGCTGCAGGCTAAGGCGATGAAACGCGGGAAGAGAGATGAATTCAATGCCTGTAAAAGAAGGTTTAGAAGTAGTTGGATAGCCAATAACAGAAACTTCGAAGTCACCCGACTGTGCCAGACTGACCGCCATCTTTTCATACATCCTGGTATCGTCTACCGGTTTAAGGATCGAAGCGAGGACAATTCTTCTTTTTTTTCGTTCTTGTGCCACGATTTAAAAATAAGATTAAAATGGAACTCCGCGAACAAATTGAAAAAGCCTGGGACAATAGGGAATTATTGAAAACAGTTGAAACGCAGCGTGCTATTGGGTTCGTTATTGCTGGACTCGACAAAGGC
>JANYDR010000243.1 GCA_025363495.1 Cyclobacteriaceae bacterium
CCTGTGAGCATTGTTTTCAAGCCGGTATTGAAATCGCCTGAAGAAATTTATCAGTTATGCCAGGATGCCAACACATCAAAGAACTGTATCGGTATCGTTGCGTGGATGCACACCTTTTCTCCCGCCAAGATGTGGATTGGCGGATTGAAGATTTTAAATAAACCATTGCTGCATTTGCATACTCAGTTCAATCGCGATATTCCGTGGTCTACGATAGACATGGATTTCATGAACCTGAATCAAAGTGCACATGGTGACCGCGAATTCGGATTCATAATGTCGCGCATGAGGTTGAGCAGAAAAGTAGTCGTGGGCCATTGGCAGGATGAAAAAATTCATGAACGACTGAATGTATGGATGCGCGCAGCAGCAGGTTGGCACGATTGGCAGGGAGCAAGATTTTGCCGCTTCGGCGATAACATGCGCTACGTTGCCGTCACGGATGGCGATAAAGTAGAGGCCGAGATTAAATTTGGTTACGCGGTCAACGGGTATGGTATAGGTGATTTAGTGAAAGTCATAAAAGAAGTTTCGGATGCAGATATAAATAAGACAACCTCTGAATACGAAGCAAAATATTCCGTAGCGGCTCCCTTGCGAAAAGGAGGAGACAGGCACAACGAATTGAAAGAGGCGGCAAGAATTGAAATTGGTCTTCGCGCATTTTTAGAGGACGGAAATTTCAAAGGCTTCACGGATACATTTGAAGACCTTCACGGAATGGTGCAGTTGCCTGGAATAGCCGCGCAACGTTTGATGGGAGAGGGGTATGGATTTGGAGGAGAAGGAGATTGGAAAACATCAGCACTGGTTCGGGCAATGAAAGTTATGGGAACCGGTTTGAAGGGAGGAAATTCCTTCATGGAAGATTATACCTATCATTTCGATCCATCCAACCCGTCGGTACTGGGTGCTCACATGCTTGAGATTTGTGAGTCGATTGCAATGGGGAAAGCGTCGTGCGAGATTCATCCGCTCGGTATAGGTGGTAAGGCTGATCCCGTAAGACTCGTATTCAACACTGCTCCAGGGCCTGCGTTAAATGCATCCATCATCGATATGGGTAATCGCTTCCGCTTATTATTGAATGAGGTAGAGGCAATAACTCCGCCCCATGATTTACCCAAGCTTCCTGTTGCACGCGTACTTTGGAAGCCGTATCCCGACATGTACACAGGTTGCGCCGCTTGGATTTATGCTGGAGGAGCCCATCATACATGCTATAGCCAGAATCTTACATCAGAGCATCTTCAGGATTTTGCTGAGATGGCAGGGATTGAATGTGTGCTGATTGGAAAAGAGACAAAGCTCCATGAGTTTAGAAATGAGTTGAGGTGGAATGAGGTCTATTATAAGGGGTAGTTGGTGGTGGAGGTAAGTAATCAGTAACCGGTAATCAGTCGTCGGTAATCGGTAGAGTGGAGTAAATATAAGATCGCTACATAGAACTTAGAACATAGAACTTAGAATTCAGAACCTCATGAACCGCTCCCTTGGAATATCCGATTACATAGTTTTTATCTGTTATTTTATCATCGTCTCCGGTTACGGTTACTGGATTTATCAGAGAAAAAGAAAAGTCGCGCAGAACACGAAGGATTTTTTCCTTGCAGAAGGATCTCTTACCTGGTGGGCTATTGGAGCATCCCTGATTGCCTCTAATATTTCTGCAGAGCAATTTATAGGAATGAGCGGTGAAGGTTTTTTCGTGGGTATTGCTGTGGCGGCTTACGAATGGATCGCCGCTATTGCCCTTATTATTATCGCAGTGTGGTTTATTCCTATCTACCTGAAGAATAAGATTTATACCATGCCGCAATTTCTGACAATGCGCTACAACGAAACAGTGGCATTGATCATGGCAATATTCTGGCTGTTCTTATACGTTTTTGTAAATCTCACCTCCATTCTTTACCTCGGAGCGCTGGCTATTAATGGATTAGTGGGTGGTGAATCGCTTCACCTGGTTATGATTGGATTGGCTGTCTTTGCAATGATCATAACATTGGGAGGTATGAAGGTCATTGGATTTACAGATGTAATCCAGGTGGGAGTTTTGATCATCGGTGGTCTTGCCACTACATACCTTGCCCTGACAATTGTTGGTGATCGGTTCGGAATGGGTCCTGATGCAATGGCAGGATTTAAAGTCTTAATGAAAGAAGCTCCTGACCATTTTAAGATGATTTTAAGTAAGCCTGGTCCCGATGCACCACAGGCATACATTGATAAGTATCTTGTGTTGCCGGGTATTGCAATGTATTTCGCAGGGCAGTGGATTGTGAACCTGAATTACTGGGGATGCAATCAGTATATCATTCAACGTGCGTTGGGGGCTAATCTTCAAACAGCCCGCACCGGTATTCTTTTTGCCGGTTTTCTAAAGCTGATGATGCCAGTTATCGTTATGTTACCAGGCATTGCAGCTTTTGTATTATATAAGAACGGACACTTACCACAATTGGAGGGTGGCAGTAAAGACGGTGCATATTCTGCGATACTTGGATTTTTGCCAAGCGGCTTGAAAGGATTGTCGATCGCGGCACTAACGGCAGCCATCGTTGCTTCACTTGCAGGTAAGGTCAATAGCATCTCTACTATTTTTACACTCGATATTTTTAAAAAGTATATAAGCAAGGATGCACCGGAAAAGAAACTCGTTTGGATTGGTCGCCTGACAGTTTTGGTTTCGATGATCATCGCTATAATCTTTACCTGGGAAGATTTGTTAGGTATAGGTGGTGAGGGTGGCTTTACGTTCATTCAAAAATATACCGGGTTTATCAGTCCTGGAGTTTTTGCGATGTTCATCCTTGGTATGTTTTGGAAGCGCACAACAGGCGCGGCGGCTATAGCGGGAGTTATCACAGGATTTGCACTATCAGTGTTCTTCAACAATTACGCGCCAGGAGTTTTTGGCAACGAAACAATATTCTATACAGCATTCCCTAATGGCCATGGAGGATTCGAAATTCCTTTTCTGATTTGCATGGGACTTTCTTTTTTCTTTACAATGGTTGTAATGGTCGTGATGAGCCTTGCCGGACCTTCCATAAATCCGAAGGCATTTATGCTGGATAAGGAAATGTTCAGGGTTACGCCTTCCACACTTGTCTTAATCATTGCTACTTTATTAGTGCTGGCAGCGTTATATGTGAAGTTCTGGTAAAAAATCTGATATTCTAATTTTTAAACTAACCATGGACATCAGTAAATATAAAAGTCAGGAGAGGTTACTGTTAGCAGTTGATTGCATCATTTTTGGATTTGGCGGCAAGCAAATGAAGGCCTTGCTGATTAAACGGGGGTTCCAGCCTGAAAAAGGAAAATGGTCACTAATGGGTGGTTTTGTAAATAAAAATGAGAATGTAGATGCTGCCGCTGCGAGAATTCTAAGACAACTAACAGGGCTAAAAGATATTTACATGGAGCAATTGCATTGCTTCGGCGACACGAAAAGAGACTCTGCAGGCAGGGTCGTTTCTATAGCATACTTTGCATTGATTAATATCGCTGAATATAATGAACAACTGACCAGCGATCATGAAGCCAGATGGTTTCCGTTAGATAAAATACCGACCCTTATTTTTGACCATAAGCAGATGGTGCAAAAGGCTAAGGAGCGTCTTCAGCAAAAAGTGGCCAATCATCCAATCGGATTCGAACTGCTACCGGTGAAATTCACATTGCCTCAACTGCAGAGCTTATATGAGGGCATCTATGAATCACCTCTTGACAAACGTAATTTCACCCGGAAAATTCTTTCACTTAATATCCTAAAGAAGCTCGCGGAAAAGGAAAAAGAATCATCCCGCAAAGGAGCTTTTTACTATGTCTTTGACAGGGACAAGTATGGTAAACTAAACCACGACGGAATAAAATTTCTTTAACCCAAATTAATAAGTGTGGGTGTCCTAACTTTGACATTTAATATTTGGCATTTGACATTCGACATTATTTTTTTTGGTGGGTTATTCTAAAAATCAGCCCTAAAAAAAATCTATGATGATCATTACAAATCAGTCCCTCTCAGGTTTGGAATCGAAATCGTCAAGGTCGTTCCTTGATTAATTATCGATTGAATAGAAAGTTTACCGTTAAGAGCTAACACAATTTCTTTGGCAATATAAAGACCGAGACCTGCTCCATTGCTTCTGTCTGTTGCCCTGTAGAACATATCATATACTTTGGGCAAAAGGTTTTCTTCTATACCAATGCCATTGTCCTCAAAGCAAATTGTTACCATTGATTCACAGATTGTCGCTGATAGTTTAATAAATTGATTGGTCTTTGTTAAGTCGCGGTATTTTATTGAATTTGAAATAAGGTTGTGAAGCAACACCGAAAGTCGTTTTTCATCTGAGAAAAAGAATATTCCTCCTTTTATACTAATGATTTCTTCAATTTTATCCTGACCCATGAGGTACTCTAATTCCCCGAAACATCTATGCGCCAGAGCTTCTAAGTCAATTTTATCCCGGCTTATTACCTCCCGGCTATTGCGTGAATAATCCAGTATCGTTTTTATTGTTGCATCCAGTTTTTTGACACTGACTTCCATCATGTCAAGGTAATTTTCTAACAGGTCCTCTTTTGGTTTTTCTATTTTTGCCAGGCTGATCAGCCCCAGGAGAGAAGTTAATGGCGACCTCAGGTTATGTGATGCGTTGTAAACAAAATTGTCAAGTTCCTTATTTACTTTTATCAATTCGTTGTTCTGTTCAACAAGAATGTGGTCTGCCTCCTCCTTCGCATTTTCAAAGGCTGTGATGTCTTAAAGAATTTCGAATGGCCGAGGGTAATCGTGAAAGATTTGACTTTAGGATATAATCATCAGCTCCTTGTTTTATGCAGTTGACTGCGAATTCCTCAGAAACTGTGCCGGTTACGAGGATGAAGGGAATTTTTTTACTCTTTCCCCTGCATATTTCCAATGCCTCAGTTGAATTGAACTGAGGCAACCCATGATCGGATAAGATAACATCCGGACCGAAATTATTCATTGCGTCAATGAATTCGTCGCGCGTATCAACTTGAAGTGTATTAAAAGCAAGGCCATCTTTCTTTAAGATACGCTCAATCAATACTACGTCTTCTTCGACGTCTTCAAGGATGAGTATTTTCATGGCTTGTTTCATGTTTTAACGAGGGGGGTAACTGACCAATCTTGGGCATCTCATTACATATTTGGGAACCCCCGTTCAATATCATTACCTCGTTGAATAAGAAAAGTTCACAATGAGTGAAAACCCTTTGTGGTCGAATCCCTTGGTAATACTTCTTTAAATAACAATCAACAGTACTGACGACGAGCAGTTTAAATATCCAGGGGCTGATCTTAACGATTCAGCACTTTTTGTAGGGGGGAAGTACCTGGGTTCCGAATATCTAATAACGTGAATAAATTTGACAATTTGTATATAACAACTAACAGTAGTTAAAAACTCGCCCGGAAGCCCTATCACCCGGATGAGTCATCATTCGATCCTGGTTTTCAGGACAAATCGAGGGCTGATTTTAATCAATTGTCAGGCTTCTTGCCGGATTCATCAATGCAGCTTTAATTGACTGATATCCTACTGTCAAAGCGGCTATAGTCAATGTAATACCGATGGTCAACGCAAAAACCCATGCGCCAATTTCAATCCTGAATTGAAAATCCTGAAGCCAGCCGTTCATAAGCCACCAGCCAAGGGGAGCTGCAACAATAAAAGCAATGGTAATAAGTCTTGAAAACTCTTTTCCGAAAAGCCAGAGAATGTCCGTGAGATTTCCACCCAACACTTTTCGTATGCCAATCTCTTTCGTTTTTTGAGTTGCCATAAAAGATACAAGTCCATATAATCCAAGGCAGCCAATGGTAATTGCAATGAGAGAGAACGCCTGAATGAATTTCAGCATTTTGTCTTCCACCTGATAAAACTCAGCGATATGATCATCCATGAATTGGTATTCATAAATCTGGTTTGGATGTATGCCACTCCAGGTCTTTTCCAGGGCGCTTAGAGTACTGGTAACATTACTTTTATTAATTTTCACGGCATAGCTTTGATAAGCTTCATACCAGGTTGGGATACAGATAGCGTTGATGTCTTCACGGAATGATTGATCGTGAAAGTCCTTAATCACGCCAACAATAGGCCCGGACTTATCTCCGTTTATTGTTAATTTCTTTCCGATGAGTTCTTCGGGGGAAACAATATTTAATTTCTTAGCAAATGTTTCATTAACCAAAAATTCTCTTACAGTATCCGGAGCAAGCAGATTTCTTCCGGCGACTAATTGAATACCAAACGTAATTAAGTAGTTATCATCGCCTGCCTTGATTCCTATCTTAAAGGGCTCTTCTTCTGTTCTATTATCATAGAGGGGAGTGGAGTTCCAATTGTTTGTAGAACTCGGCGGCGCATAGCACAATGAAACATTTTCAACTCCGGGAATCTGAGAGAATTGAGTCTTCATTGTATTGGCCGTTTCTTTGGTAGTGTTGGTGGCGATAGGAATTAAAACGATAGCGTCCTTTTCAAATCCGAGATCGGATTTTTTTGAAAAGCTCATCTGGCTCGTTATAACAATCACACCAATCAACAACACCTGTGAAATGGCAAACTGTGTTATAATAAGTGACCGGCGTGTATTAAATCCACCAATACTCATTTGTGATATTTTTCCCTTCAGTGCTGAAATGGGCTTGAAGCCTGCAATAATAAATCCAGGATATGAACCTGAAATCAGGATTGTTATGATAGTTAGCACCGCTATAAAAAGCCATAAACCTCCATCGGATAGATCGATACTGATTTGAGAATTAAACCACTCGTTGATTAGTGGGAGAATAGCTGTTAGCACAGTAACAGAGAAGACAAGAGAAATAGATGTAATAAAACCTGTTTCAATAATAAATTGCCAGAAAAGCTGACCTCGCTGGCTTCCTAGTACTTTTCTTACACCTACTTCTTTAGTCCGATTAAGTGCCTGGGCCGTGGCAAGGTTAATAAAATTGACACACGCGGTAACTACAAGGAAGATTCCAATCAGGGATAAAATCCAAAGATTTCGTTTCTCCATAACCCCGCCATAATTTGCATTGAAATGAATATCAGCAAGTGGTTGAAGCTTATAGTAATGAACATTTTTATTTCCAGGTCGGTACTTCGTTGCGTATGATGAAAGGGCCTTTTCCACTTCCTGAGTTGAAATATTCGGACGAAGCAGGACGAAACACTTCATGGCACTTTGGATTCCACCCCATGCATCATCTTGTGCAAGCCAACTATTATAATCCTTTAAATTTATATAAGATGCGAAAATCTCTGTCGTTAGATCAGTATTTTCAGGAAGGTCTTTTAATATGCCGGTGATCTGAAGTTCAACTGTATTGTCAAGCTTGATCGTTTTATTAATTGGATTTTCAGAACCAAAATACTTTTTAGCAAGTCGTTCGGTGATGATCGCTGTGTTAGGTTGGGTTAGAATGGTTTTTTTATCTCCGAGTAGCAATGGATAATTGAAAATGTCAAAGTACTCTGGTTCAGTAAATGCTACTTCCCGTTCTTTATATTTTTTTAATTCATTGCCGTTTGTTACACTCACGAGTTGATTTTCATATGTGGCAATACGCGCTACTTTCTCTCCATAGGTGTAATCATTTCTGAATGCTTTGCCCAATGGACTTGGTACGGCTGAGCGATAATCAATTCTATCACGATGTTGTTCTGTTACGATGCGATAAATTCTATTGGCATGGGCATGAAAATCATCATAGCTCAAGTGGCTTTTAACGAGACTGAAAATAATTATGGCGGAGCTAATACCCAATGCCAGGCCAATCACATTGATAATTGTATAGGATTTGTTGCGCTGTAAGCTTCGCAATCCAGTGGTGAAATAGTTCTTTAGCATGAGCACGAAGGTTTAGCGGCATGGATGCTTATTCAATACATGTGCCATCTTTAAACTGCCCCCTGACGTCTGTTTTTAGGGAATTGATCTTTCCATCATGTTCGTATGCGGATGCGTTTGTGCGAATGCGGGCAGGGATTTATTCTCTCAGCTTACTGAAACAAAATTACTTTTCTTTTTAACTGAGTGGCAATTGAAGCGTTGAATGCCCCCAGATCACCGAACGTTGAAGTGGTTCGCACAAAAAATCAGATTCATTGGCTTAGTGCTGAAACGACGCCTAAACTATTTCGTTAGTTGTAATCTCACTTCGACGTTCAAAATTCGGTTGGATATTCGACATTTGGAACTTTTAAGCCAGAAAATTCCTTACTTGCCTTACCTAATCAAAAATCATGACAGACCAACAGCAATTAATCTTAAAAATAGTAATCGGCTCATGGGAAACTCAATCATCCCGTGTTACCAAACTTCTGAATACCCTTTCAGATGAGAAACTTCTATCTGAAACAGCGAAAGGCAGAAATAGTGGCTTTTATTTGATTGGCCACCTTGCTGCGGTTAGTGATGCATTGCTTCCATTAATGGGTTGGGGAGAGAAGTTATATCCGCAACTTGAAAATATTTTTCTCAAGAACCCTGAAAAAGCAAGTATTGAGAAACCCTCGCTCGCTCAGGTAAAGGAATACTGGGCTACCATCGATAAAAAAGTTTCCGAATATATCCATGCTATGCAATTCGAGGAATGGTTCACCCGTCATAATGCTGTTTCAGCGGAAGACTTCGCTAAAGAACCATTCCGTAATAAAATGAACATCTTAATAAATCGGACTAACCATATGAGTTATCATTTGGGACAGATGATTTATCTGACGGAGCAGAAGGATTAAGTTTTCGTTACCTGACAGGGTTAATACGTTTCCAACAGATTTCACAGATTTAACTTGTAGATTTTTGTTGAGTTCTAAGAGTTCCACAGAAAATCAGTGGGCATTCGATCCGTGAGATCTGTGGGGAACGTTTTCAGATTATCCCTCTTGCAGTCTCCTCTACCAAGCTCCATCCTTGCTGAATATCTTTAAGAGTTGTCCTCTCACTTCCCCCAACGAATCGGATAGCATACTTGCCATTCAGCTTGGTCTGTGTCAGCAAAATCTTTCCGCTGCTGTTAAGTGTATTGAGAAGATTGGAATTTATTTCTTCAAGTTTCTTCTCGTCCACAATGCCATCGGGTTTGTAACGAAAGCAAATGAGATTTAACGGCACGGGTGCCAGTAATTCGAAATGTTTTGACGAGGCAACTTTTTCTTTTAGCCATTGACCAAATTGGATATGCAGCCTGATTTTGTCCTGAAGTCCTTTGATACCATAGGATCTGATAACAAACCATAACTTTAATGATCTGAATCTCCTTCCCAGTGGAATTCCCCAATCACGATAGTTGTTGACCAGATGGTCTTCAGGAGTTTTTAAATATTCGGGTAAGATGCTGAAGGTGCGGATCAATGCATTTTTATCTTTTACAAAATAAGCTGAGCAGTCAAAATTTGTAAACATCCACTTGTGTGGATTTACGACAAAGCTGTCTGCTAACTCCGCACCCTCACTCATCCAGCGCATCTCTGGCAGAAGCAAAGCTGTGCCTGCATAGGAGGCGTCAATATGATGCCAGCATTTATATTCCAGACAAATCTTTGCAATGGCGGCAATCGGATCGATCGCAGTAGAGCTTGTAGAACCTATTGTTGACACAACGCACAAAGGTGTGTAGCCTAGCTTACTATCTTTTTCGATAGCATCGCGAAGATCCTCTGATTTCATAGCGAAGTTCTCGTCAACGTTAATCTTCACCAGATTGTCAATACCAAAGCCTGCTATCTTCACATCCTTATCAACAGAAGAATGGGCTTGTGCGGAAGTATAAATGCGGAATCGCTGAGTGTCATCAAAACCTTTTTGATTTATTTGATAGGAAGAGAAATTTTCGCGTGCTGTTAATAGAGAAACCAATGTTGCCGATGAGCTGCTATCCTGAATTACACCGGTAAATGAAGAATGCAATCCAAGCATGTCACGTAACCATTCCATCATTCGCTCTTCCAGTTCTTCCGCAGCAGGTGATGTAAGCCAGATCATGCACTGGGCGCCCAGGGTGGAGGACAGCATTTCAGCTAATACACTCGGTCCGCTTGCACCGGTTGGGAAGTAGGCGAAGAATTGAGGATGTTGCCAATGCGTCATCCCAGGCATGATGATTGAATTGAAATCGTCAAAGAGTTTAGTGAAAGCTTCACCCTCCAGCGGTGCAGACGTGGGAAGTTGATTCTTTATGTCACCTGGACGGAGGAGTGGTCTTACATTATACTTACCAGTATTTTCCATGTAGTCGGCCATCCAATCAACCAACTGATGGGCTGCTTCGCGAAATTCTTTTGTTTCCATACTACAATTAAACTAAAAATTGGAGAAGAATGAGATTTATTAAGTAGACCTTTTCAAGATCACGGATTTAACTCGCAGATTTTTTTTGCAAAATTCTATGAGTTCCCGGGAAAATCTGTGAGTATTCGATCCGTGTCATCCGGTACGCCACGAGGCGTGTGTTTATATAAATTACCTAATGGAAGAGAGCCATGTAACCAAATTTGTCGTTCGGGTTAAAGTACCTCTGAGGTATGGGGAAGTAATGAAGCATACTAAGTTTAGAGGTTACGGTCCTTTAAGCTGCTATAGTTAAGCCTCGTTACACCAACAGATATTGGCCAGACTCTCGGATTTGATGAAGCCTGTAATTTTGCTTGGATCAACGACAAAAGGAATAGCAAGGAATAT
>JANYDR010000267.1 GCA_025363495.1 Cyclobacteriaceae bacterium
TATCAAAACCCAATTGAAGATTTGCCTCCACTGTATCTAGCCCTTCCTCCTGAAGCTTGTAGGCTTTCAACTTATTGAGCAATCCTATTCCTCGTCCCTCCTGCTTCATATACAACACAACACCTTTTCCTTCATCTTCAACCATTTTCATCGCCACATGCAGCTGGGTACCACAATCACATCGGCAGGAACCGAAAATATCTCCCGTCACACAGGAAGAGTGAACACGTACTAAAATTGGTTCCCTTTTTTTCCATTCTCCTTTTATAAGAGCAAGGTGCAATTCACCGCTATCGATTTGTTCGTAGGCAGCAAGTTTAAAATCACCATATTCCGTTGGCATATCTACATCCACTCTTCTACGGATCTGGCATTCCATTTTCATGCGGTATGCAATCAGATCTTTTATTGATACCAACTTTAATTCAAATTTATCGGCTACTTTTCTTAAGTCGGGTAATCTCGCCATCGTACCATCTTCATTCATGATTTCCACGAGAACACCTGCAGGACTAAAACCTGCAAGCCGGGCAAGATCGATGGCGGCTTCTGTATGCCCCGCCCTTCTGAGCACACCTTCTCTCTTTGCTTTCAATGGAAAAATATGGCCTGGTTTCCCAAACTCCTCAGGTTTTGTTTCGGGATTTGCCAATGCCTTAATTGTCTTAAACCGATCGTGGGTAGAAATTCCTGTCGTACATCCGTGACCGATCAGGTCGACTGAAACAGTGAACGGTGTTTCAAACACCGCTGTGTTCTTTCCAACCATCAGGTCAAGACCCAACGCTTCGCACCGATCCTCCACCAATGGCACACAAATCAATCCCCTCCCTTCTCTTGCCATGAAATTGACAATATCGGCAGTGATTGCTTCCGCTGCACAAATGAAATCTCCTTCATTTTCACGGTCCTCATCATCCACTACAATGATCAATTTCCCCGCTTTAATAGCGGCTATTCCCTCTTCAATACTGTCTAATTTTATCTCGTCGCTCATTTTATATCAATATCCGGATTACTAACAAAAACTCCATTAAGTACGTTCCTACCTCGCCACAACAATACCAAGGAGTGACGCCAGCTCACGTTCAGCCTTTTTCAAACCCTCCTGCTGCTCCAGGCAGTTTTCAAGTTCATCTAAATTACCAGCTTGTTCCGAATCCCGGATCTTTAAAAGATTATCACTCATCATCTTTTGAACTACTCTGAATTTAAGTCTCAGCACGTTTGTATTGGCCAGGTCCATAAGCACCTCCGATTCATTCGGAATATAAATGTGCTTTTTTTTCCAATTAGGGCTAATCTCATGTCTTGCAGTAATCAGGCCCGTTACCACATTTTTTACTTCGGAACTTCCGTGTTGAATTAAGTATTGACTATCAGGAACTTTTCCCTGGTGCAGCAACTCATGAAAATGATTGTATATCTCCCTGAATACCGGGTTAGAAAACTCAACATCATCTAGCTCATTTATAAGAAAATCCACAAGCTTCTGATCATCTAATGCATGCTCTGAATAGTTTAATAAAAGACGTACCGTTTCGCGTTCCTGATAGTACACCATGTCCTTTGCATCCAATGGTGCGGCGGTGAGATCTTTGATCTGTTCCTCTAACTCATCGGTACTTTCTGACGGCCTTCGCGAGGGCTGAAGTTTATCACGATCTTTTTTCCTTCGCTCATCAATGAGCAATTTATTCAACTCTGTGAGCAATACCGGCTCACCTATTTTCAATTGATGGCTGGTTTCTTGTAAATAAACCGACCTCTTTATTGGGTCTGGTATCAGTGCAATACTTCCAACAATTTCTTTGATAGATTCCGCTTTGCGAATGGGGTCGTTGCCAGCCTCCGCTGCATACAATCCCGACTTGAATGAAATAAAATCCTGAGATTTCTGTGCCAAGTATTTTTGGAATTCGCTGGTACCAACCTTTCGGGAATAGCTATCCGGATCATCATTGTCGGGCAATAGCACAACACGAACATTAAGTCCGCCTTTCAAAATCAAGTCAATACCCCGAAGTGCTGCTTTAATACCCGCGGCATCACCATCGAAAAGAACGGTAACATTTTCAGTAAAACGTTTGATAAGTTTGATCTGTTCTTCTGTAAGGGCAGTACCGGAAGATGCCACTACATTCTCAACGTCCGCCTGATGCATGGAGAGAACATCGGTATAACCCTCTACCAAAAAACAATTATCCTTTTGACGAATAATATTCTTCGCCTGATAAAGTCCGTAGAGCACATTGCTCTTATGATAGATTTCAGTTTCAGGTGAGTTGATATACTTGGGTTGGTTCTTATCCTTGCCCATCATCCTTGCACCGAACGCAATCACCTTTCCTGAAAGGTTGTGTACAGGAAAAATTACTCTTCCGCGAAAGCGATCATATGTTCTGCCCTCTTCGTTTTTTACGACCAGACCGGTCTTCTCCAATAACTCCTTATTATAATTTTGTTTTATCGCTTCATCACTCAGATTGTTCCAACCTTCAAGTGCATAACCCAGTTCAAACTTCTGAATGGTCCGATCATTAAAACCACGCTCACGGAAATAGCTCAATCCTATTCCCTTTCCCTCTTCGGATTCAAATAGTTTCTGCTTGTAGTAATCTTTTGCGAAATTCATCAGGATGTACAATCCTTCACGCTCACTTTGCTGGTCACGAAGCTCATCTGACTGGACGTCTTCCTTGATCTCTACTCCATACTTTTTACCCAGAAAACGAATCGCCTCCAGGTAGCTCATACCCTCGTGCTCCATCACAAAAGTGATCGCATCACCACCTTTGCCACTACTAAAATCCTTAAATATTCCCTTGGCGGGAACCACAAAAAAGGAAGCTGTTTTCTCGTTGCTGAATGGACTTAGCGCCTTATAATTCTGCCCGGACCGCTTCAGAGAAATGAAGTCGCTGATCACGTCGACAATGTCGAGGCGGCTTTTAACTTCATCTATGGTTTCGCGGCTAATCATCCCTAAATATTAAAACTATGGGTTTGTAAACTATTGGGCTTCAAAGATAACTATTAGGCATTAGGAATTAGGCATTGGGACACTTTCAAAAATTGATTTTTAAAAGTTGAAAGGTTAGTTTTTCGAATGAATTTCGAGGTTCAAAGGCACTCTTCTCGTTGATAAATTGTTGGCTATTTACGGATGAAAGGACTTATCCAATAACTATTTCACCTAATACCCAATGCCTAATGCCTAATGCCTAGTTTTCTCTAAATTCGCAGCTTCAAATAGAATAATGACAAGAGACTCCATCCTAGCCGCGCTATCAACCGTCAACGATCCTGACATAAAACGCGATCTCGTAAGCCTTAACATGATTAAGGATGTGGAGGTGGGCGACAAAAAAGTCAGTTTCACTGTGGTTTTGACTACACCGGCCTGTCCATTAAAAGAAGTTATCAGAAAGGACTGCGAAGCCGCCGTACGTAAAGTAGTGGGGAATGATTTTGCCATTCTTATTAATATCACTTCCTCCGTTACATCACTCCGCGACAACGCACCTCTTCTACCCGGAGTAAAAAATATTATCGCGATAGCATCCGGAAAAGGAGGCGTAGGCAAGTCAACAGTTACAAGCAATCTTGCCGTAGCACTCGCAATGTCGGGAGCGAAGGTTGGGTTGATTGATGCCGATATTTCGGGTCCTTCCATTCCGGTGATGTTCAACTGTGAACGTGATCAGCCGGAAGTAAAAACTGTGAATGGAAAGAACTTCATCCTTCCGTTGGAACAATATGGAGTGAAGTTGATCTCCATTGGTTTCCTTGCTCCTCCTGATAGCGCTGTTGTGTGGAGAGGTCCAATGGCTAGTTCCGCACTAAAGCAATTCATTACCGATACCATTTGGGGTGATCTTGATTATCTTTTTATTGATCTTCCTCCCGGTACAAGCGATATTCATTTGACGTTGGTACAAACTATTCCAGTTACAGGAGCCGTGATTGTAACGACACCTCAGAAAGTAGCCCTTGCTGATGCAACAAAAGGTCTTTCCATGTTCCGACAGCCTCAGATCAATGTTCCCGTTCTTGGAATCGTTGAGAACATGGCCTACTTCACTCCCGATGAGTTGCCCGATAACAAATACTATATCTTTGGTAAAGACGGTGGCAAGAACTTATCGGAAAAATTTGATGTTCCGTTGCTTGGGCAGATACCGTTGGTTCAAAGTATTCGCGAAAGCGGTGACAGTGGACTTCCGGCAGTAATGAAAGAAGGAATTACGGCAAAGGCATTCATGGATTTGGCGGAAACTCTGGCCCGCCAGATTGCGATCAGAAATGCTAACTTTGCTCACACTAAAAAAGTTGAGATCACGGTATGACAACAGCCACACAGTTGAAATCTGAAGAACTTGTTCAGCGCATTGAATCTTCTCTCGACAATATCCGGCCCTATCTTGAGGCTGACGGCGGAAACGTGAGGATTCTGGAAATCACCAAAGACAACGTTGTGAAACTTGAATTCCTTGGGAATTGCGGGAATTGCCCAATGTCTACGATGACTTTTAAGGCTGGCGTTGAAGAAGCCATTCGCAGGTCTGTACCCGAAATTCAGTCTATTGAAGTCGTCAATCTGACATCATTGTAGGCTTATTGCTCTACATTTCCTGAGGATTAAAACATAAATTCTCTTTTCCTGCGTTAAACTAATGATAAGAATCCGAATCTAACAGCAAGACTCATTTAGCCTGATGAACCGCCTTCATGCTCTCCTGTTTTTTGTAAGCGGTGCTGTTCTTTTCCTATCCCCAAATCGTAGCTGGGGACAAGATCGCTGCGGCACTGTTCAGTATGAACAAATGATCCATCCCAAAAATCCCAAACTCGATAAGGAAAATCAGTTTGAACAGTGGATGAAGGAGAAAATCGCCAGCGGCAAACTCAGGAATTTTCAAACAGACAGGATAGAATCAAACAACTACGTAATTCCAGTAGTCGTACATGTAATTCATAATGGTGAGGCTGTGGGAACAGGAACAAATATTCCCGACGCACAGATCTTATCTCAGATCCAGGTTATCAATGACGATTATAAACGATTGAATACAGATGCTTCGCTTACACCTGCCGAATTTCAGCCAGTAGCTGGAAGTATAAACATTCAATTTGTTTTAGCTAAACAAGATCCTGAAGGTCTTGCAACGAATGGAATCACAAGAACAAAAGGCACCAAAACTTCCTGGGCACTTTCGGATAATGCTCAATTCAAATCACTCAGCTATTGGCCTTCAGAAAATTATCTTAATATCTGGGTGATCGACTTTAGCACAGCCAGTGGACTTATCGGTTATGCACAATTGCCAGTATCGTCTTTGCCTGGACTTGAAGATTCTTCAACCGATCGTCTTACCGATGGTGTTGCTATCGATTATCAGGCATTCGGAAAAGGTTCAGGTTTTAATTTAACAACACAATACAATTTAGGCAGGACCGCAACTCATGAGATCGGACATATTCTTGGCCTTCGGCATATCTGGGGTGACGGCAATTGCGCCGATGATTATGTCGCAGACACGCCTGCACAGTCTGCCAGTACAAGTGGCTGCCCATCTCAACCAACAGCAAATGGTTGCTCTCCCAGTGCTGATAAAATGTTTCAAAATTACATGGACTACACCAATGACGTTTGTATGAACCTGTTTACGCAAGACCAAATTGGTCGTATGAATGTAGTACTGGCTAACAGTCCACGGAGATTAAGCCTTCTTTCTTCACCGGGAGCAACCCTACCGGCGCCCGTTCCAAATGATCTTGGAATCCGCAATATCGTTGCTCCTCTTACTTCTAACTGTACTTTCCCTCTCACGCCTCAGATCACCGTTCGCAACTACGGAACCAACGCAGTCACTTCTGCACAAATTCAATTGTCTGTGGATGGTACTGTACAAGAGACTAAAACATTTTCATTAAATCTTGATACACTACACACCGCAGTTCTTTCATTTAATGCATTAACATTCGCGGCCACTTCCAG
>JANYDR010000288.1 GCA_025363495.1 Cyclobacteriaceae bacterium
GACACCAAAAGCATTTGAATAAACAAGCTGGCCGTCCACTACGATTCCAAATGCAAGACCAGGAAAGTGATTTTTCTCAAAACGGTCTTTGAAGATTTTGTCGATAACCGGAAAAGCGGTTTTCATTTTCTCTACTCGGGCTGTTTCCTCAAAAGAAGGCGGTAGGTAATTTTCCGTAAATGAGACGCTAGCAACGTTCCGGGTCGAATCATTTTTACCTTTTGTGCATCCAACCAGAATGGACAATACCAATGCGGCGTACAAGAATTTTTTCATAATCAGCTTTAGAAGATAGTAATATTACGAATTGGATTTACAATTCAAATTAATTGTCAATATTACTAGCCTTGAATTTCAGGGGCACGGTCGTGGCTCATCATTCGAATCAAAGGAATCATAGCCCGGCCAATCATGGTCAATCTTCTTTCTCATTATGGGCGAAGTATTTAATATGATGACTTCCTTCATATTTCTTGAAGTAAATTAGATCGCCGATGTTTCTGGATTGATAATCATTTGATTTGCAATGTACGATCAGGGTATCACCCGAGTCCATCTTAACAATCGCAATCCATTGCTCTTCCCGCTGCGCTGAAATAAAATAATTGCTTCTCAGAGCGCCTGCGTAGGGAGTGGCTGCTGAGGAAACTCTTTTAGGAACAAAGATTTTTTCAATGAGCTGACCCTGCATGTGATCAGGAGGCGAGAATAAAAGATCATAAATAAAGAAAAGAACAATACCCACCGCCAAAATCGTCAACACTAAAGTGATATTGGATTTGATAACGCTCATCAAATTGCATACTCTAATCCTTAGTCTTTCGTCTTTAATCCTTCATCTCTTAATTTCTCCCCGCCTTCACCTGCTCCGGAGTCACAGCATCTCCTTTATTGCCAAAGGAATTGCGCACATAATTCAGAACGTCACTTACCTCCTGATCACTTAGGTCCTGACCTGGCATTTCTGAATTGTAGATCTTGCCCTTTACCTTAATCTCTCCTGAGACACCTTTGAGTATTTGCTGAATTGATCTTTTTTTATCGGCCATCATATAGTCAGATTTGGCCAATGGAGGATAAACTTCATCAATACCTTCACCTTGTTCCATGTGACACGACGTGCAATAAGTAGTGTATACATCCTTGCCTCGTGCTACACTTGATTTTATATCAAAAGATGGTTTTTGATCAAACGATAAAAAAGTTGAGAGATTAATAGTAGTGAATAATAATAAAAATATTTTCTTCATAAATTAAATCATGTAGTTGAATAGCTCTTTAATAATTGTTATTAGGAATTGGGTATTAGGGTGCCGCTGTATTAAAATTGCATAACATATTCGAAGGTGTCCTAATTCCTAATGCCCAATACTAAATTATATCTCCTCTAACTTGAACGGAAGCACACGGATACGTTTACCGGTTAAATCAAAGATTGCATTTGTCAACGCAGGAGTAAATGGCGGCAGCCCTGGTTCACCAACACCACCCGCTTTTTCTTCGTTTTCCATCACATACACTTCTATTTCCGGGATGTCTGTAATGCGAGGCATCATATACGTATTGAAATTTTTCTCGACAGCTTTACCATCTGCAAAGTGCGTTGCATGCTTCGTAGCAGCACCGAGTGCCATCACAATACTTCCTTCTACCTGACCACGAATAATGTCGGGATTAACATACCAACCACAATCCATTACTGCCCAAACCTTGTCGATCCTAACTTTGCCATCGGCTTTTTTGGAAACCTTTACCACTTCACCAACGATGCTGGTAAAGCACTCGGTGATAGCCACTCCGTATCCTTCATTTTTTCCGCGCTTCTTCCATCCACTGACTTCTTCCAGTTTATCTATCAGCAGTTGATATCGTTGTTCCCCAAGATGACTTCTTCTGAAATCCAATGGATCTTTTCCTGCTTCAAGTGCCATTTCATCCATAAAACTTTCCAACGCAAAACCATTGGTAGAAGCATATACTGAACGCCACCACATTACCGGTATTGGTGAGTTGAGAGGAGAGTCACCAAAACTATAATGTGGGATCGATTCAAAGAATGGTTCCAATAATCCTTCTGTTGTGCTGGAGTTGTAACCTGTCCTGTCGGCTCCTGGATTTTGCTGATTCATATTTTGACCTGCCATCTTCGTTTCGAAGGCAGTAATCATTCCGTTTTTACCAAGGCCACCTTTGCATTGGTACACCATTCCCGGACGGAAAGGTCCCAGCGTTGTATCGTCTTCACGCGACCATACAACTTGTACAGGTGCTTTGATTTCTTTAGAGATCATTGCTGCTTCAAATGGATAATCAGTAAAGGCCTTTCGACCGAAACCACCACCCAAGAATGTCATATTTACTATAACTTTTTCCATCGGCAACTTTAAAGCTCCCGCAAGATTTCCCTGGACCCAGTCTGGTGCTTGAATAGGTCCCCATATTTCGCAAGCATCGGCAGTAACATTCGCTACACAGTTTAATGGCTCCATGCAGCTATGTGATTCGTAGGGAGTTTCGTAAAGGGCTTCCAGCTTTTTGTCCGCTTTAGCGAAAGATGAATTAAAGTTTCCTTTTGTTTTGAAAGAGATAACATCTCCCTTCACTTGCTCCTTCATTTTAGAATACAACTGGTCGGTGCTGTGATATTCAAATCCTGAATCATCCCATTCAACCTTCAAAGCTTTGCGACCTTGCATAGCGGCCCATGTATTGTCAGCGACTACAGCAACACCTTCAAACATATTTCCAAACGTATCGCGTGTAACCTTCAATACATGCTTAACCCCCGGAACTTTTTTTGTCTCAGAATCATCGAAACTTTTTACTTTCCCGACGAAACGCGGGTTGCGTTCTACAGAAGCATACAGCATACCCGGCAACTTTTTATCAAGTCCGAAAATTGCTGTACCATTGGTTTTTAATGGTGTATCCTGACGTGGGAGAGACTTACGAAGAACTTTATAATCCTTTGGGTCTTTTAATGCTACATCATGTGGTGGTTGTAATTTGGACGCGTCCTCAACAAGATCACCATATCCCAATTTCTTTCCTGAGGATTTATGAATAACAAATCCATTTTCAGCATAACATTCTGATTTAGCTACGTTCCATTTTTTGGCCGCGGCTTCAATCAGCATTTCTCTTGCCGTCGCACTTAGTTTTAATAATTTTTGATAGTTACCACGTATCGTAGAGCTTCCTCCCGTTATCTGACTTCCGTATTTTTTATTATTTCCCTGCGCGAATATGATATTAACCTGATCCAGATTTACTTCAAGCTCTTCAGCAATTATCTGAGGAACAGACTGGAACGAACCTTGTCCCATTTCCGCGCGATGATTAGTGATCGTTACTTTACCGCTGGTGTCAATACTTATCCATGCATTAAGATCAATTCCTAAATTCTCCGCCGTTGCTTCACTGATGATTTCAGTAGATGATTCTTTTCCAAATGCTGGCATGTAGAGACCAAGTGTAAGCGCCGCACCTGAAAGTCCACTGAGTTTAATAAAATTTCTGCGGGATAAATTCTTATTGATTGTTTCCATTTTGTGCAAGATTATTTAGTGGAGGCTTTCTGTGACATCAGGATTGAAGCTGTCTTGATCGCTTTACGGATACGGGGATAAGTACCGCACCGGCAAATATGACCTTGCATGGCTGCATCAATATCTTTATCGCTTGGGTTTGCATTTTTCTTAAGTAATGCTGTCGCTGCCATGATCTGACCACTTTGACAATAACCACATTGAGGCACTTGCTCCTGTATCCACGCCTGTTGAACAGGATGTGAATTGTCAGGAGATATCCCTTCAATTGTCGTGATGTTTTTATTCGCAGCTGCGGATACGGGAATAGAGCACGACCGAACCGGAGTTCCTTCGAGGTGAACGGTGCATGCACCGCATTGCGCGATACCGCATCCGTATTTCGTACCGGTGAGTCCTACGATATCGCGGATGGCCCAAAGCAAAGGCATCTTTGGATCGGCATCCACGGTGTAAGTCTTGTTGTTGATTTTGAGATTTAATGAAGCCATAAATTGATGGGTTGACTATTAAAATTAGTAAATCAACGGATAAAAAGCTTGTTAATGACTTGTTAACAATATGGCGCCCAATTGTTCTACGCACGAATTTTTTGGCAGGACAGTAAATGGCATTCGGCAGTGTAAATTTGATATAATGAAAAAATCGTCCGTCTTTCCACTTACGCTATTTGGACTCTTTCTAAATATCAATACTGATGTATCCGCCCAAGACCTGGAAGTGATTATAAAAAATGTGAAAACTGATCAAGGGGTGTTAATGGTTGGTCTATTCAATAGTGAAAAGACCTTTCCAAAGAAGGCCTGGAAAGGAGAAAGGCTAGTTGCCAAAGTGGGCGAGGGGAAAGTTGTTTTTAGAAATATTCCTCCGGGTGACTATGCTATTTCTGTTTTTCACGATGAAGATAATGATGGTAAGCTTGATACAAATTTTATGGGTACCCCAAAAGAAGGCTTCGGATTCTCAAATGATGCAATGGGTATGTTTGGACCACCTTCTTTCGAAAAAGCCAAAATCATTATTCCCGCGACTAAATCGACTTCACTGACATTAAAATACCTTTAAAGGCAATCTTCAAACCATCCACTATCCGTTTTCAAACGATTGCAGGCCTATTTCTCCATTTTCTGACATAATTAGCACAACCTGTTTAGCTTGGTTTTGTTAGTTTGGCAGCCTTTTAGAAAAATAGCCCCAATGATTAACCTAAGCGAACTCTTTCCTTATTCTTTCGACAAAAAATTCTCGAAGCCTGTTGCTTATTTCTCGATGGAGTTTGCCATCGACCAGTCGCTCAAGATTTATAGCGGCGGACTTGGCTTCCTGGCGGGCTCACATATGCGCAGTGCCTTTGAGCTGAAACAAAACTTTATCGGTATCGGCATTTTGTGGAAGTATGGTTATTATGACCAGGAACGTAACAGGGATGGCACGATGAAGGCCAGCTTTATTGAAAAGAATTATGCTTTCCTTATAGATACCGGTATTGTATTTCCGATCACAATCCATGATCATGAAGTGCATGTAAAGGCAATGCTTCTCAAGCCGGAAGTTTTTTACACTGCACCGCTTTTTTTATTGACGACAGATCTTCCTGAGAATGATCACCTCGCACAAACGATCACAGAGCGTTTATACGATCCCCATGAAAGTTCGCGTATTGCACAATCTAATTTATTAGGATACGGCGGAGCAAAATTATTGGACATCCTTGGTCGTGAGACTGACGTCTATCATATGAATGAAGGGCATGCACTTCCGCTGTGTTTTCATTTATGGAATAAATACAAAGACATAAATGAGGTAAAGAAGCGTGTTGTGTTTACAACTCATACGCCGGAAGTTGCAGGCAATGAAGAGCACGCGGTAACAGTATTGGAAGGAATGAGCTTTTTTGATGGAGTGGCAAAAGAAAATTATCAAACACTGGTTGAGCCGGAAAGTAAAGTATTGAATTATACACTTGCTGCATTGCGCATGGCGAAGGTAGCAAACGGAGTTTCGCAAATGCACGGAGAAGTGTCGCGTGAAATGTGGAAAGGCTTTGAAGGAATCTGTGAAATTAAAGCAGTTACCAACGCACAAAATCATACCTACTGGAAAGATAAGAAGCTCGAAAGCGGATTTCAGAAAGACCAGATTGAATCCGTGACTTCCCGCAAGAAGGAAATGAAACGAAAGCTGTTTGAATTTGTAGCGAATCAAACCGGAAAAAAATTCGATGAGAACACGCTGACCATTGTGTGGGCTCGGCGTTTTGCCGGATACAAACGCGCTAACCTTCTATTAAAGGATTTTGAACGCTTTTTGAAAATTGTCGACAATCTGGAACATCCCGTGCAGATAATCTGGGCTGGGAAACCTTATCCGGGTGATCAGGATTCAATTAACATGTTCAACGATATTTATTGGAAGACAAAATCTCTTCCGAATTGTACAATACTTACCGGATATGAGTTAGCGCTTTCAGCATTATTGAAGCGAGGCTCCGACGTGTGGTTAAATAATCCTAAACTATACCGCGAAGCTTCCGGCACTTCAGGAATGACAGCGGCTATGAATGGCAGTATCAATTTTTCTATCCCCGATGGTTGGGTGCCCGAGTTTGCAAAGCATGGAAAGAATTGTTTTTCGATAGAGCCTGCGGATCGTACCCTTCCTGAAGTGCAGCAGGATGTTATCGAAGCAGAGCGTCTGTATTATATTTTGGAAAATGAAATCATTCCAACGTATTACGAAAAACCAGAGAAGTGGTACACGATTATGCGTCAGGGCTGGAAGGAAATCCTGCCGGAGTTTGATTCGAACAGAATGGCAGAGGAGTATTACGAGAAGATGTATTGAGGGCCAATTTGAAATTAGAAATTTGAAATGGGTTCGCACTTAGTTTATTAAGATATTTACTGAACTAATAATCATTCATTTTCAAATTATTAAGTATGATCAAATACCTGGTTTTGTTCGTGACTCTATTGGTTTATCAGCCGTTATTTTCTCAAAAGAAGAATAAGACAACGGATTCAATCTGTTGGACGGAGGCATTGAAGCTGAAATGGAGTGACTTTAAGGCAAAACCAAAGAACGTGATGGCTACCTATGGCAATATGAAGGCCTCTGCATTTACTTATACCAACATCACAGCAAGCGGGTTTATTAAGGATGGTCTTCCTGAATTTAAAATTTTGTGCCGGTTCGTTGAGTCGCAATCGTGGGTAGCAGACACTACGCAGGTTAATATTAAACAGCACGAACAACTTCATTTCGACATCGCTGAACTTTATGCCAGAGAGATCCGAAAGGGAATTGAGGATCTTAAGAAGAAGAAAAATAAGGATATGAATGTTTATTCTAAACTTATTAACAAAAGCCTGGATGAATTGCAAGGAAAAAATCTTGAATTTGATTCAAAGACACTTCATGGTACGGTAACCGAAAAAGAGAAAGAGTGGGAGCGGAATATTGCACATGAATTGGATGTTCTAAAAGAGTTCAAGTCTACGACGGAGATGTGTGGTGGAGTAAGTAGATAGGAAGCGTCCAGGCTACTGAAAGGTCAATACATTTCCCGCCTTGTCTGCCGACAGGCATGGCAGATCTTCGCTGATCTAATACTCGCAGATTTTCGCGAAATTTTAAGACATTCTTGTGTTGTTGTGAAGATGTGCGTTTCTGCCGAAGGCAACCTCAGCGTTCTTACGACGAGCAAAAGCTCTGTGCACTTTGCAAGTTCCTCCGCGAACTCTGCGGTTAAGTGCATTGTGTAGAGTAGAGGTCTTATTATTAATTTAAAAATCGAAGTTATTTCAACTTCTCCAAATCCCTTATCAAAATCCTCCTTCGGTCAAAATTGATCAGGTTCTGGTCTTTCATCTCGTTCAATATCGTTGTCACCGTTTGTCGTGATGTTCCGGTGAGAGATGCAATATCTTTGTGGGTAAGTTTTGTTGGGATCAATGTTTCAAATCCAACCTTCTTTCCTTTCCAGGAAGCAGTGTCTTTTAAGAATTCAACAATGCGGGTGCGTGCATCTTTGAATACTAGTAGCTCTAATTTTCTTTCAAGTTTAATAAGACGCAGACCAACAAGCTTCAACATTTTAAAACTTAATTCACGATTGTCATACATCAATGATTTCAAGTCCTGAATGCTTAATGAACAAACTGATGTGGCATCATCCATTGATTGTGCAAAGTCCCTGCGTCTTTCCTCACCAGCCAACGTTAATTCCCCAAAAATTTCCCCAGTACTTAGTATGGCACTTATCACTTCTTTTCCATCATCCAGGTAGTGACCAATGCGGACACGCCCTTCTGCAATCATGTATATATGCGTGGCCGGCTCATCCGGAAAATATATGTACTCGTCTTTTTTAAAGAAATGGAATGTGTGCTTGTCGGCCATGACCTTTATCTTGTGAGGGCAAAGCACATCATAGAGATCTACGCTTTCAAAATACCAAAGAGCTGATTCTCTCCCCATTGTGCGAAATTATTTCTTTGTCTAAAGTTAATTCTGATCTTTGGTAAAAGGAATTTACGGCTGTTTTTGTTCATGAATAAACGCATTCTCTCTGAAATATGGATTTATCCAGTAAAATCATTGGGTGGAATACGTTTAACCTCATCCCAGGTAATGGAAAAGGGACTCCGTTATGACCGTCGATGGATGCTTGTTGACGAGAACAACGTTTTTATGACACAGCGCATCTGCAACAAGATGGCATTGTTTAAGCTTTCGTTCGGGAAAAACGGATTTGTAGTTCATTATGGTCTTGATTCAATTCTCCTCCAATTCGAGCATAGTATGATTGATTCTCCTATTCAAATTCAAACAGGAGTTTGGGACGATATAGTTGCAACGGTTGAGGTGAGTCGTGAGCATAGTAATTGGTTTTCACAACGACTTGGGATTACGTGCCGATTGGTATTTTTTCCTGAAACGAATCCACGACCGGTGGATCCCAGATATAAATTAAATGACGAGCATGTAAGTCTTTCAGATGGTTATCCATTACTTATTATCGGTCAGTCTTCTTTGGATGATCTTAATCAAAGGTTAGGAAGTCCTGTTCCAATGAATCGTTTTCGTCCCAATCTTGTTTTCAAAGGCG
>JANYDR010000291.1 GCA_025363495.1 Cyclobacteriaceae bacterium
CTTTGCGCAGATCGTTAATCAGCTTGGGTAATTTGTTACAGGATACCGGATCCAGGTTACCGGTGACTGGGAACCTGCGACCAGTATTCCCTACACTTCCGCTATATGAATCTTATACTCCTCATATCTATTCAACACGTCTCGCACATAGTTAACCGGTTCTTCACATTTACAATAACCAGCCACCACCACCGGATCACGATAATATTTTGGATTGGATTTTTGTTTGAGGTATACCTCAACATTTTCCCATTTGGAAGGATCCTTTCCATATTTTCTGGCAAGATGACGCGCATCAACAATATGTGAAAGTCCAGCATTGTAGGAAGAGAGCACAAACTTAAGTCGCTCATTTTTGTCCGTTATATATTTACTCCAAAGCTTATCAAGATATTTAAGATACCGAACGCCGGCCCGGAGGCTTTGATAAGGATTGGTGCGGTCCGCGGCACCAAATTGTTCCGCAGTGCCCGGCATAAGCTGCATAAGGCCGACAGCACCAGCCCATGATGAAGCATCGGGTTGAAAATTAGATTCCTGATAAACAACAGATGCAAGCAATCGCCAGTCCCAACCCAGAATCTTTGCCTCTCTTTTTATTTGCTCATCATAGGGAGAAAGCTTGTTGCCACCAAAAGAGGAGTAATCGCTTGTGATCCTTATTTGAGAAGACCTTGGATTGTTGAAATATTTATTAAATAAAACTCTGAATTTCCCACTTCGCTTTAATTCTTTCATCCATTGATTTACAGCAATCATTAGATCGGGAGAATTTTTTCTGACAGCCCATGCTATTTGCTGGGGCGCACTCAATTCTGTATTAATATCCAGGTTGGGATAATAAATTGCATTTACCATGGCAATGGTCTGGTCTGTGACGGTATACTGAATTTCCCCCATGGCAACCTTCTTGATAAGTGATTCCGTTTCGGCAGAAGCACTGTCCTCATGAATAATAATTCTCTCCGCAAATCCCTTCGAAAGACTGTCGAGGTGCCTTTTGAAAGAAGATTCTTTCATTACATGAACTTCCTTACCTACCAGTTCAGCGGTCTTCCGGATCATAGTTCGTTCCAATTGTTTTGGTGGCATCCTCCGCCAGTTTGCAGGTTTTTTTTGAACAAGCACTTGCCTAGTGTTGAATTGCGGCTCGGTAAATGAAAAGTAATTTGTTCGCTCAGGAGTAATCGTCAAAGGAAATGCGATCAGGTCTCCCTCGCCTTTATTAAGCAGATCAATGGATTGCTCGATGCCACTGATCACTTTAATTTTTAATTTGAGATTTAAATAACGGGTAAGGTTTTGAAGCAACTCATATTCGTAGCCCATTGGCTGACCGCGATAAATAAAATAACTAATAGAATTATTGTCAACTATTGCCTGCAAAAAGCCCCGTTCTTTTATTTGCCCAAGGTCAACCTGTACTTCAGGTTCCTGCGAGAAGTCCTTACTGTTGCTTTGAGGGGAACAATCTGCCAATAACAAGGCCACCACGAGGGCTGAGGAGAGATAAACCGGTCTTGGCATTATTGAAAGTACGGAAAAGGGGCAAAAAATAAAAAGATGAAATAGCTCAAAAATGCATTTGATTTAAGAATTGAACCGCATAGGAACATAGATCACATAGTTGTGTAAGCTCAGAGGCTATGTTACTATGTGGTTCAAAAAATTACGAATCCGCAATTAGCTTGCTTACCATTCGTGAAAAAATTACTACTAGATAATTTTATTCGATAATAAAGGAGCCGTTGAAAGTGATTAATCAAATAACTTTACAACTACTTATGAAACATCTGTCATGATTAGGTTAACAATATTCCTCCATCTACTAACCTCAGTTTCCATCGCGCAAACTCAAGATCTTCCAATCTGGAAAGAAGGATTTCTTGATATTCATCACATCAGCACGGGCTCTGGTAACGCCACTTTTTTCATTTTTCCAGACGGGACAACTATGCTGTTCGACGCAGGGGATGTTGATCGTAAATCGAGGCTGAAGGTTCCCAATCCTCTAAAAGCATCTCCCCATTTGCCAAATGATTCAATTAGCGCAGCTCAATGCATCGTTAATTATATCAATCAGGTGTATCCATCCATTAAACATGTTGACTATGGTGTGATCTCTCACTTTCACACCGATCATTTCGGCAGCATAAATGAACAGTCGAAGCTATCGTCAAAGGGAAGCTATTATCTATCGGGTATTACGGAAGTAAATGAACATCTTCCTTTTAAGAAGATCATTGATCGAAACTACCCGATGTATAATTATCCTGTGGACATAAAAACAAAGTCGTTTGATAAGGAGTCATTCGTCAATTACACATCTTTCATAAATTCGCAATCCGGTAAAAAAAATCTAACGGCGGAAGCATTAAAAACAGGAAGCAAAACACAGATACTTCAGTTATTCAAGCCGGCTAAATATCCTTCCTTTCTGGTAAGAAACATTAAATCCAATGGTGAGCTTTGGTCTGGCGATGGTGAGAAGACTATCAAAATAATTCCCGACACTCTGCTTCTAAAGGATTACAATGAAAATCCACTGAGCATTGCACTAAAAATCAGTTACGGAAAATTTGACTATTTCACTGGTGGAGATATGACTGGCCTTCAGGGTTTTGGCTTACCAGGTTGGTTTGATACAGAAACACCGGTTGCTAAGGTAACAGGTACCGTTGAAGCGCTATCGCTTAATCATCATGGTGTACGGGATGCATCCAATGAATTTTTTCTAAGGAAATTGACCCCGCAAGTGATTGTACAGCAGTCCTGGAGCTCCAATCATCCGGGTGAAGAAGTTCTGCATCGGTTGATCTCACCGTTCTTCCCGGGCAAAAGAGATATTTTCGCTACCTACATTCACGAAGAAACTATAACTACTTACGGACGGTGGCTTGATGAGAATTATCTCTCAAAGCATGGTCATATTGTAATCAGGGTGGCGCCTGAAGGCAACTCTTTTTACGTGTATATACTTGAAGATACCGCGGCTAAGCTAAAATTGAAAAAGATCTTTGGACCTTACGAAGCAAAATGACGATTATCTGATCTTCTGAGAAACATCCACTGGAAAATCCGTTATCAGAATATCAATCTTTCCCTTTTTAACGAACTCCAGATAAAAATCGCGGGTCAGGGGATTAATATTTTTCATCGCACTTTCGCTGACATCCGTCATCACCATCATCAGATTATTCTTTAATTCAGATATCAGATTCTGAGGAGTAGCTTTATTGATATACGCGATTAATTTATTTGTTGGAATATCCTGTTCCTTTATTATGGCCCAATCTCCTTCGTTCTTTATTAAACATGATATTCTGACGTCGTGTGATAAATCGTATACTTTTTTTGTATCCGTTGGCTTAAAAGTTAACACTATGACTTTATGAGCTAACTTTTCACTGGCCAACTTGCGAATCGTCTCAGCCCATACATCGCCTTTTATATCAAGCATCAGCACAGCATTCTTCGTTTTAACAAAATTCAAAAGGGAATCAAGTGTTGGTATTCGTTCATTCGTTAACTCTCCCCTGGAATTCTTTAAAAATAATGATTTGATGTAATCGTCTGATAGTTCCTCAATGAATCCATGGCCATTAGTCGTTCGATCTACGGATTCATCGTGTAAAATGAATAGCGTCCCGTTGCTGCTCTTGCGAACATCTATTTCTACAATAACCGGCGATGATTTACAATTCTTTACGGTGTAATCAACAGCAGCAAATGAATTCTCAGGAAGCTTATCATAAAATCCTCCCCTATGTCCACAAATCAATGGCAGGATTTGCTTTTTTGAAGCCTCACCTTCTTTAACCTGCGCCATAGAGGCTAGTTTAATGCAAGTCAGAAAAAAAATAAATACTCGTCTCATAAAAAAAAGAAGCACCCGTTACCGGATGCTTCTTTACATGAATTACAAAAGACTGTTAGTTAAATGTATAACGGATACCGGCTTGTGCCTGCCAAACGTTATCAAGTGTAATACTCTTTACAAAAGAATCCTTAATAAGAACAGTTTGCGTTGTTCCATCAGAATTCTTGAAAGTTTGAGTTGCAAGCTTATAAGTCACCACTCCACCCACTGGCGCCGGACCTGTTGTCACAGTCGGCGTAATTGGCTGAGCAATGTTACCGGATCCGCTTGTGCTAACCCAACCCACTCCGTAGTGATTATTAATTAAGTTACCAGCATTGAGGATATCAAGACGAATCTGCAACGTGTTTCTTCTGCCTTTAGGACCAGTCTTGATAAAAAATTCCTGAACAACTGAAAAGTCAAAACGGGTTAACCATGGGAGGTAGCCGCCATTTCTTTCTGCATACTGTCCTCTTCTGCTTTTCAGGTAAGGGTTATTGTCAATAAAAGCATTGTAAGCGGCAGCCTGTTGTGCTGGCGTAAACGTTACTGGCACACCACCGGAGGTAGTGGTTAATGGAGCAAAGTTAATTTCAGTAGCTGCATCCTTTGGAATGTATATAAGATCATTGTTTGACTGACCATCACCATTCAAATCGGAACCATACACATACGATACTTTAGCTCCACTCTGTGAAATCATACCAAGAGTAACCATCGTGGCTGCACCAAATTCACCACCGTATTCTTTCCTGTAGTTGACATAACCTACTACTTTGTGGCGTAAATCGTTATCTGCATAAGATGTTTGTAAATAGTTCTGACCGACTGTTGTTGGCATGTTAGCCTGAACTGTACTTCCAACAGATTGAATGTCTCTCGCTAATCCGTAAGTATAACCTAACATTCCACCAAATCCATTCTTAGCTGGCTTAACAATTTTTGCCGTAAATGTGTAGGAATTACCTGCCTGATAATTCTTTAAAACAAACACGTTTCCAATGTTTGAATTATAATACCTGGCCTGATTCACGGTATTAGCTGCTCCTGATCCAGTGCTGGCTACTCCATAAGCTGGAAAAGTTCCACGATTGTCGCTACCCGCCAATGTTCCGTTCGGTCCTTTCAGGTTAGCATCAATATAACGTAAGGCCTGGATGTTTTGATTGTAAATCACTTCACCAGTTGCAATTAAACCATAAGGCAATTTTTGGTCAACGGCAAGATTTGACTTCCAAACCATGGGGTTTTTCAAATCATTGTCAGTAGCGTTTACAGCGTAAGGAGCAAGCTTCGTAATATCAGGGCTTGCCGGCGAGCCTAATCCATTTGGAAGAGTTTTTGGGTCAGTCCTGAAAGGATATGCAGTAGTGTTGGTGGCTGTTATTACGGCAGTATTTACACCATTGTTACCAAGCTGATTTGAAACCAATACTTCCGGAATTCTTGAAACAAAAATACCTGTACCTCCACGGATCTGGGTTTTTTTATCACCGCTTATATCATAATTAAATCCAGCTCGAGGGGATAACAAAAGACGCGTCTTCGGAAAAGCGCCGGTATTAACTGAATAATTGTTGCCATTTTCATCCCTGAATGGAACCATTGCAGTAGGCGTTGTTGCTGTAAGCCCCACAACCGGGTTGTAGAAATCAGCTGCAGTCGAGTTATCGTAGGCGATTACGTCGGCACGGATTCCATAATTCAATTTGAATTTCTCATTTACCTGGAATTCGTCCTGAACATAGAAGCTGTAAGTATTTACTTTCAACTGCTGCAAAGGCTCAACTCCTCCCGGTAATAGTGAGTAGCGAAGATTATACTGCTTTATAGATACTGGTGACGTCGTTGCATTAGGATTATTAATGAAATCTGTTGCCGCCGCCTTGAAGTCCGCAATGGAATTATAAACATAGACACCATTTGAAGAAGGGAAGAACACGTTGTTAGAAAGAAAGTGTTCAAATGACAAGCCCGCTGTCAGTGTGTGCTTTCCGGCAAAGTAAGTAAGATTGTCTGTAAAGTTTAAAGTAGAATAATTTAGCTTATTACTTGGAGTAAATGGATCAAAACCAATCGATGTATAGGTTGTCCCAGCGCTAAGAATATCGATCGTTGGAAACAAACCCGTTCTGTAAGTTCTGTCTTCATTCTGATAATTGTACGTAGCAAGGAACTTATTGGCAAATTTTGATCCGAAATTAGAGTTCAACTCTGCCGCAATAGACCGTGTGTTGTCCTTAATGATATATCCTGAATTTTGAGGAGAAAGGGCAAGTGCGCTATTGGTTCTGTTTCCGTTTCCTGCAGTGTTACTGCTATTACTGTTGCTGATGATTTGATCTGCCTGTGAATCATGAGACGAGTAACGAACTGATAATTTATGCTTGGAGCTTATGTTATAGTCTATGCGAATGAGACCTTTTTTACTCGTTATCTGATTATTGAAATTATCAACTGCTCCAATATCAAATTTAAAATTGGTCTTCATGAAATTGCCTAAATCAGTCATGTCTGCCGTTGTTACACGAGACAGGTTTCCGGTCGCGCCGTTTTGAGTTGTAACAAAGTCCAGAGCCGGTTTACTGCTGACAAACGACTCATAATTTACAAAGAAGAACAACTTGTCCTTGATCAGCGGACCGCCAAGACGAAACCCAACTGTGTTTTCCAACAAACTTACAGGTGGCAACGCCTGACCATCGGCAGTCGTACCCACCATGTTTCTTTGACTGTTACGGTAAAGATCATAAACCGATCCCTGGAACTCATTTGTTCCTGAACGTGTAACGGCATTTATGTTTGCGCCACCAAAACCTGATTGCAGAACACTGAACGGAGTTACGTTCAACTGAACTTCATCCAATGCATCCAATGATATGGGAGTAGTTCCGGTACGACCACCCGCCTGTGATGAGCTTCCTAATCCGAAACCATTATTAAAAACCGCACCATCAATTGTAAAGTTGTTGAAACGACTGTCCTGACCTGCAAAAGACGAACCATCCGAACCACCTCCATACAAATTGTATTTCAAAATACTATTTACCGTTCTGGAAATAGTTGGAGTGCTATTCAACATGCTTTTATCAAATGACTGTGCCGCACCTGTACGGTCCGTGCTAAACACGTCGTTTCTGTCAGATGACACAACAATTTCATCCAACTCAGCGCTCTGATCTACTAACTTCGCATTTACATCGGCAGCAACACCAAGGCTCAGATAAATGCCTTCAATCACATGCTCTTTGTATCCTATAAAACTGATTTTAACAGTGTATGGACCGCCAATACGCATACCTGGAATAGTGTAACGGCCATCATTGACCGCTGCAGTTCCATAAGTCGTTCCGGAAGGAGTATGCGTCGCAACAACGGTTGCTCCGGGCAAAGCCTCCCCCTTGGAGTCGGTAACAGTCCCCTTTATGGAGGATGTCGTAACCTGTGCATACAGACCAACTGTACACAATAGCATCACGACTGTTAGTAGTAAAAGTTTTCTCATAGGTTTGGTGTTTAGTGACTTGGATTTTTCAGGCAGCAAAAGTATTCGTTATATACTAACTCAGTTTTACCAGCCCTTTAAATGTTACGAACAAGTTATTAACAATTTCTTAATATAGCATTTCATCAATCGATTGCTGGTTCGTCTTTATTTTCTGAATAAAAATCTTAATTAAACTTTAACTTAAACTACATGAAGAAACTCGCTCTGTGTCTGGTATTTGGATTAATCTGAGTCCAATCCTCTCGCGTGGTCGATTTCTCCTTATTATTTGCCAAAAATGAAGTTCTTGTAATCTTACAATTCCACCCTTCAGCTACTATTTAAGAAGAGAAACATAGCTTGCATTGTGAACAAAAACAAAACCATTTCCAGCGTTATCCTTTGGTCGGTAATATCCGCCGCCTTTATTGGACCTGGTACTGTAACCACTGCCGCCACGGCAGGTTCTCTTTTCCAATTGGACTTGCTTTGGGCTGTGACCTTTGCCACAATTGCCTGTATTCTGTTACAAGAGGTTTCCGGTCGACTCACAATCGTAAGTGGATTGACAATGGGCCAGGCATTAAGTAGAAAATATGGCGAACAAAAAAGCACCTGGTTAAAATTTCTGTTGGGTGGACCCGTGATACTTGGATGCGCGGCATATGAAGCGGGCAATATACTCGGTGCAGTATCAGGTCTTAATCTGATGTCGTCCGTTGATACAAAAATTCTAACGATAGTGATTACAGGTGTCTCTGCAATTATACTCTGGACGGGCAAACGCAATGCAATCGGGTGGCTGATGACGTTCCTCGTCGCCCTGATGGGTGTTGCCTTTTTTGCTTTGGCGATTCACACGCCGTTTACTTTTACTGATTATTTAAAGTCCTCTTTACTTCCCAATCTTCCTGCTGGTTCTGAATTGCTCACATTGGGATTAGTCGGCACAACCATTGTTCCCTACAATGTTTTTCTTGGATCGGGAATCAGTAAAGGACAAACTGTTCCACTTATGCGAATTGGCCTTACTATTTCTGTCCTTATTGGCGGACTTATAACAGCAGCCATTCTTATCGCGGGCACATCTGTAAAATCATTTTCCAACTTTAATGAATTAGCACAGGCCCTTACTGAAAATAGTGGAGCCATTGGAGGCTTAGCGTTGGGTATTGGACTTTTCGCAGCGGGGTTTTCCTCTGCCATAACTTCACCTTATGCCGCTTCCATCATTGCCTCCTCTGTCTTTGATTGGAATAATAAATGGCAACGTGTGACATGGATCATTGTATTGTTAACCGGTTTCGCTTTTGGAATCAGTGGCATTAAACCGATACCCGTAATTCTCGCAGTGCAGGCATTGAATGGATTGGTACTTCCATTGCTTACTGCCTATCTGATCTTACTTATTAATGATCCTCGAATTATACCTGCTGAGCACCGGCACTCACCGATTTATAATGTGGTATTGCTTATAATCTTTGGCAGCGTGTTGCTAATGGGATTAAATAATATTGATAAATCGGTCTCCTCGTGGATGGAACTTACTTCTGGACATTTTGGTGTAATGATGGGAATTACATCTGTCGCTACTCTATACTTAGGATATAAATTGTTTACCTCACCCTACCCACTCCTCAAAGGAGAGGGCTAGGGTGAGGTCACGCCACAACTTCATCAAACGCCTTCACAAACATTTTCATTTCCTCCATTGTGCCAATGCTAACACGGCACCATTCTTTTTCTTTGTAATCCCATACTCTCATAAGGAATCCCTTCTCCTCCATCTTGGCAAGAATCGTTTTTCCATCTCTTGGGGCTGGAAAGAAAACCACATTACTCAAAGGCTTACCGTAAAATACTTTATGCTTATCCAGGTAGTCCGTTAGCACGGCACGAGCCGCTGCGTTTTTATCACGGGTCATTTTCATGAATGTTTCATCCCCCATGCTTGCCATGGCTGCTGCAATGGCGGTTTGACTCAGCGGAATGTCTCCGGCATACTTATAAACACGATCAATCAATTCAGGTTTAGCAACAATATAGCCTACGCGCAAGCCAGCAAGACCGTAAACTTTTGAAAAAGTCTTTGAAACAATAACATTCATATCCTTCTTCACCAGTTCAACCATTGAAACTTGTTGAGCCGGTTCAAGGAATTCAATATAGGCTTCATCAACATAAACCACTGACTTTTTAGAAACTTCTTCACAAAAAGACTTAATCTTTGCTGGGCTGACAATTGTTCCGGTTGGATTATTCGGGTTGCAAATAAACACCAGGCGAGTGTCGCTCTTCACTGCCGCTGCCATTGCATCATAATCATGTTCCAGCTTTTCATTAGCATCTACCCGGTCCCAACGGCATTTAAATACTTCTGCAAAATTCATTAGCAATGGAAATGTCGGATACGATGACATGACACTTCCTCCTTCTATCCCAAAGGCTACGGCGGCCTGACATAATATATCGCCGGAGCCCGCCCCGATGTGAATATGCTGTGGAGTAACGCCTTCTTTTGCTGCAATCAATGCTTTAAGATCTTCTGTTTCTTTAAAAGGATAACGGTTAGCCTCTGATAAGATACTTACTACTGCCTGCTTCGCTTTTTCTGAGGGGCCATATGGATTCTCATTGGAATTCAACCTTATTTTCGAACTCATTTTCTTTCCACCACTGAAAAAAGAGGCTTCAGCTTTGCTTGCAGGTGCGGCAATAAGCTGCTGAACCAAAGAAGGCCCCAGAGTAAGACCCGCTGTAAGAGAAATCGTTGACTTAAACCAATCTCTTCGGTTGATGGTGGATTCCATGGGTTTAAAATTTAGTGTTTTATAAAAATAACGAAATAAACCCGATTAATAGACTACCTCCAGGGTGCCCGGTAGGTTGTAGTTACGTACGGCTCACCATCCAGCACAATCATAGGATCATTCACGTTTTTCGGATGGTTACGTTTCTCCAGACGATACGATCCCTGACCCGCACTTTGCGAATTATAATAGAGACGATCACCCTGAACGGACCAAGTACCTCGATCAGAATTCTGTGAAGAAGTACCCCCTGAAATGGTTTCAGTATTGACACTTCTTGAACCCTCAAATGAGTAGATGTAAGTTCCATCAGCATTCACTACTATGCACCTGCTGGTCTGTGAATTGGTATTCATGTTCATGTAACACCATTGGCCAACTAATTCCATTGGAACACTCCGTGTATCATTTCGTACTGCTGAATTTGCTGTGCCCTCCACCTTGTTATAGTTTACTTGCTGACCATTGGCACTTAATGTCAATTGCTTGCCATTGACAGAATAGGCAAACGTCACA
>JANYDR010000304.1 GCA_025363495.1 Cyclobacteriaceae bacterium
ATAGCGACTAGCAAAGCTCCGCGCCAGCTTCCAAGAAAAACTATCAAGACAATTATTACTAATATTATACCCTCAATAAGGGTATGCGACACGGTATCAAGAGTAGTTTTTACCAAGTTGGTCCGGTCGATAAAGGGTACAATTTTCACACCCTTCGGTAAGGTTTCATTATTCAGTTCATCGACTGCCTTATGAACACCTTCCAGAACATCTGAAGGGTTTTGTTTTTTTAACAAAAGCACAATCCCCTCAATGCTCTCTGAATAATTTGTGTGATGGTCTGTATAACCCAGGATACCTTTTCTCTCTAAAGTCCCAAACTTAAGTGTACCCAAGTCTTTAAGAAAAATTGGGACCCCTTTTTCACTCCTTACTACTATATTGCCCATATCATCGAGGTCTTTCAAAAGACCTATACCACGAACGACATAACCAAGGTCGCCACGCTTTAAAATACTTCCACCTACGTTGTTATTATTATTTTCAACCGCGTTTTCAACGTCAACTAAAGTTACCCTATACTGTTCCAGCTTTTTTGGATCAATTTCTACCTGATATTGAGTAGAAATTCCTCCAAAGTTAGTGACATCTGCAATACCCTGAACTTGTTTTATGCGCGGCTTAATTACCCAATCCTGTAGGTCTTTTAACTTTCGCATGTCATATCTGTCACTGACAATTATATACCGATAAATTTCACCGATCGGGGAAGTAAGGGGGTCAAGTCCTGGCTGCGCTCCCTTGGGCAACGATAAGTCGTTAAGGCGTTCCTGAATGCGCATACGAGCCCAGTAATCCTCCACCCCATCTTCAAATACTAGTGTAACCATGGAAAGTCCGAACGTGCTTCGGCTGCGCATGACATGCATTCCGGGAAGACCGTTTAATGCTCTCTCAATAGGAATGGTTATTTGCTGTTCAACCTCCTCAGCAGCCAATCCAGGTACCTGAGTAACTACCTGAGAAGTAACATCAGCAATGTCAGGATAGGCTTCTATTGCGAGCTGATTCCAGCTGTAGTAGCCGAAAGCCGCTAGCAGTACAAACAATGCAAGCATGAGCCAGCGTCGTGTTATTGCGGTAAGAATTAAGTCTCTCATTTATATGTCTGGATTTCGCCTTCCTCCTAATAACACTGCGGACTACTTTGCATCCAATAAATAAAAGCCGCCCTCTACAATCAAATTCTCATTTCCGGTTAGACCCTCCGTTATTAAAGTTTTACCATTTATTGTTTCGCCAGTCTTAACATATCTTCTCATAAATTGAAATGGCGCCACTTCAAGAAACAAAAAGTTCTTATCGTTGAACTGAAGTAAAGAGGACGGTGGAACAAAAACTGCCATTACCGGAGTCTCTGTGAATTTAATCGTAGCATACATCCCGGGCTTTAATTTCCGGTCGAGGTTTTTACATTCTATCAGTACGTTTATCGCACGCGTTTCCTCATCTACCATATCATCAATGTGATATACCGTGCCACTAAAAATCTGCCCTGGATAAGCCGTTACTTCAGCCGCCGTTACATCTCCTTCATTGACTAATCGAATATCCTTTTCTTTTACTGTTGCAGTAATCCAAACTGTCGATAATTCAGCAACGGTAAGTATCGGATCACTGTTATCCGTCAAATATTTTCCCACAACAATTTTATTTGAAATCACCTGAGCCTTGATCGGAGAACGGACGATCAAAGGTTCTCCAAAAATCATTTTATCAGGATCCACTCCAAATATCCGGATACTTGCTTGAGACTTTTCAAGTTCACTTTTAGTAATCTCGTATGTAGTCTTAGCTGACTCAAGGTCCTTTTGTATTCCAACACCATTATCAAGTAGATCTTTTTGTCGCTTGAAATCCTTGTCAGCCAACAAATATTGCTGCTTCGCCTGAAGGTATAGTTTTTGGGCGTCCGTGAACTCCGATGAAATAATACTAAAAAGAGGGGTGCCTTGATTTACTTCTTGCCCCAACTTAACAAAGGACTCCATAATACGGCCATTAAAAGGGGCGGCAATTACTGCATACTTGTTTGGGATAGCAGTAACTTTGGCTGCTGAAAAAATCTGAAGTTTATAAAGATCAATAGATGCTTTGGAAATTTTTAACTTAGACCGAATATTAGAACTATCCGGGATTAAAATTGTATCTCCTTTTAATAAATAATTTTTCTGAGCAATTTCATTTTTTTTATGACTACAAGAAGGAAGCAAAAGCCAGACCATTCCGCTTAGGAATAAGATTTGTATTTTCATTTTTGATTAGTTGTGATTTAAGTTAATCTCGCCGCCTTACCCTTTAAGTAAATCAAATCCAAATCCCATAACCTAGCCGTACTTTAAACTTGGAGTTGAACCTAAAACCAGGAAACGTTCAGGATATTAGTTGTAAAAAAATCAATGCAAGCTAAGATATATTTTGAAAAAACCAGCCACGGGGGTGGGGCCGAAATGAGGAAAGCATTAAAGGCGACACGATTTTTCAAGGAGCATGATCATCGCCTCTGTGATAGTTATTAAAAAACCGTCCTTGGCTTGTGACGGTTTGATCTTTAAGTGGTCTTAAGCTATGATGTATTTTTTTACGTAAAAAAACTTTAGCTTGTGGCTACCCATTTCTGACTCAAATACAAAATTTCCGATGGATAAAATCAGCGTAATTATTGCAGACGACCATAAGATCATTCGCGTAGGTCTGCGGGGACTTTTAGAACGTGAAGAAGATATTTACGTTTCGGGTGAAGCTGAAAATGCTGAAGAAGTGCTAAAGTTACTTGAAACAAATCCTGCCGAAGTGGTCCTTATGGACATTGATTTAGGAGAAACCGATGGTATAACCACCACAATAAAGATCAAGGAATTGTACCCTTCTATTCATGTGCTTGGTCTTACCATGCATGAAGAACCGGATTATATTATCAAAATGCTGAAGGCAGGCGCCAGTGGCTATCTTCTCAAAAATGCCGGACGCGAAGAACTGCTTACCGCTATTCACACTGTAGCAAAAGGTGACAGTTACTTTAGTCAAAAGGTATCCGCCACTTTATTGCAAGCCATTACCAAACAAACAGAATCTCCTTCAGTGCAAAAAAAACTGATTGGACCCACACCACTCTCCGACCGCGAGATCGAGGTGTTGCGACTGATTGCACAGGAATTCTCTAATGGAGAAATTGCTGAAAAACTCTTTATCAGCATCAGGACAGTAGATACTCATCGCCGAAACCTTCTTGAAAAACTACAGGTGAAGAATACGGTAGGTCTCGTGAAGTATGCAATTGAAAAAGGTATCATCTGAACTACGTGTTTTACCTTCTGCAATTCAATTCTAAAAAATTTTCAGCCTAAATAGTAGGCGATTTACTTATTTAGCATCAATCGTCAGTAACTCTTTTTAATTTTTAACACGTAATGTGTGACCGCGGATAATACACTTATCTCAAGGCCAAACAAATCTCTTAATCAAATTATGAAACACATTGCAATTCTCAGTTTAGTAGCAATTGGATTGCTCCTAAACCTAGGTACAGGAAAGGCCCAGACTGCTAATGAAAAAGAGTCTAGCGCTCAGCTTACTGACGCCCACAAAAAAGCCAAGGAGCATACAGATGCCATTGCTACGGGCCAGTCGAAAAGTAAACAAGATCACAAGAAACATGCTGCCGAAGCCGGTAAGAGTTTGACTGCCGCAAAAACCCATCATGCCGCTTTAAAGAAAGCACATAATGGCAAAAACGCTGAAACACATGCAGCCATTGAAAAAAACCATGCTGATGCAGACAAGCACCTAAAGTCATTAAATGATGAATTAGACAAGCCTAATCCTGATGAAAAGAAGGTTAAGGAACATGCTAAAAATCATAGTGATGCCGTGAATAAGGCCCATCAGGAGCATGAAAAGTTAAAAACAAAAGCATAAGAGAAGTCTAAAGGAAAGTCTCTCAAGGTCGCAATTCATAAGCAAATCCCTGAGGGACTTTCTTTATGCTAAGCAAAACTCGTATTGCTTGGGTCAATCGCTCATTTTTAAAAAATACGTTTTTCCCTCTCGGATGGGCAAACTGGTTGGATATACATTTACTTCATCAACCAGCCAACTAACCCATGTCAGTCAACGTCCTTTCAACCGTTTGCGATGAAGATTTAGTCAAGGCAATACGTCTTGATGACCGCAAAGCTCTTGGAGAATTATATAATCGCTATTACAAAAAAGTTTTTAACAAGTGTTTCTCTTTTACTAAAAAGCAAGAAGAAGCATTTGACCTTGCTCAAGAGGCGCTGATGAAAGCGTTTGACAATATCCATTCGTTCAAAGGCGAATCATCTTTTTCGACCTGGCTCTACACCATAACTCATCGTCATTGCCTGGCGGCTCTCAAGAAAAACGGACGCTTTCAGTTTCATCGCCTGGAAGAAAACATTATGGGCGATGAAGACAAAAATGACCCTACTCCCGCATCGGAAGAAACCACGGAACGAGCTGAACAGGAATTGATCATGTACTCACTCATCAAGGCTTTACCTGAAAAAGAAAGAGATCTGCTGAACATGAAGTATTTACATGGGGAGTCAATTGAAAACCTTCAACAGCAATTGAATATTTCCGGAAGCGCGGTAAAAATGAGACTGAAACGCACACGTGAAAAACTGAATATGCTCTACGCATTGACCCTCACTTACGGGCTTGAGCAAGTACTCGATCAGATCGAATTATTTACAGCGGGCTAGCGTGACTTGATCGTCAACTCCACTCAAAAGGTGGAATGCGTCTTAAGAAGGTCCTGCTCTATCCATTTTATATAAATAGCCCCTATTTTGAAGGCTATGCATGGGCTGTTGAGCTAGCTATGCGCATGAAGGCCAAATTGCAGCTGTTTACTACAACCACTCTATCGTCCGGAGAAACTATTGCACAAGATTCCATTTATCACTCACTCCTGGAAGCCCATGGTTATTACCTTGAGCATTACCAACATCCGGGGGGGACCTCCAGTGAGGTGACGCGGGAGGCAAACATTGTACGGGGCGAACTAAGAGATGAACTGATCCTTCATCTAAAAAAAAACCCTATTGATATCGTAGTCATTGATCCGATATTCCTTAACAGTCAATTCAAGGCCCTCCGCGAAATAGAGAAAGAATCCCACGGTATGATCATTCTTCCCAAAGAACAACAGCCGGGTGAGAACAAAGATTCACAACCAATGGCTGACTACTTTTATGACACCTTGAGAAAGTCTGAACTTTATAAACTTCCTGAAAACTTTTTTTCTACACTGGGTACCGACCTTTCTGTGTTTAATTATCTCAGAAATTTCTTTCAGAAAAATCAGTCCGGAGCCTGATCTGCCAACAGCCGGATTTTAAACTCTTTAGCCCCGAATTTTATCTTCCTATGGTAAAAGGCTAACTTTCGTGCTGGCTTAACCTCCGACTACGGTTTATAATGTCTATTGGAAGGCTTTCTCTTGTGCTCGGGCTTTTGATGTCCTTTTCCTCCTTCGCCTGGGCTCAGGCAGATAATAAAGCTGACCCGAAAACAGACCCTGTCGCGATCCCTCTCGAACACAAAAAACAAAAGCGCCTTGTTCTTTTTCCTGTCATTGTAAAATCACCAGAATACCTGTGGGGTGCTGGTGTGGCTGGCACGTACGTTTTTAATCTTTGGAAAGACTCCACTACCCGTACATCAAACATAAAAAACGTTTCATTTTACACGTTGCGCAATCAATTGGTGTTTGCCAGTGATGGCACCGTTTATTCTCCCAATGAAAATTATATTTTCCATTTCATCGCTTCGTTTAGTCATTTTCCGGACAGGTTCTGGGGACTGGGGAACGAAACTCCGGTAGAGAACCAGGAGAAGTATAGCATCAGTCAATTTGATATTTATCCCCAGATATTGAGAAAGGTATTCTCTGACTTCTATCTTGGTGTTAGTTATGAATTTCAGAACATTTATAATTTCGAATACAATACCGATGGCACCAGTCTTTTTGATGCTCAAAATATTGTCGGCCGACATGGAGGGAAGATTTCAGGTGCCGGACTACTCGTCACATGGGACAGCCGCAATAATGCCTTTAGTCCATCCAAAGGTTTTTATATGCAGTACTATCTAGGCGATTACAATCATACTATTGGAAGTGATTTCAATTTCACAATTCACAATATGGATATGCGTAAGTACATCGGCCTAAGGAAAGACAGAGTACTGGCATTTCAACTAAACATAATTTCGACCGTAGGAAACACGCCGGTTCGCGACCTTGCAAACATCGGATCCAGCTCGTATATGCGAGGGTATTATGAAGGACGATTCACGGATCGCAGCATGGTTGCCTTTCAGGCTGAATTTCGCGTGCCCGTAACACAGAAATGGGGATTTACTACATTTGCTGGCGTAGGAAGAGTAGGCAGTTCACTTGCCGATGCACTTCAATTTGTAAGTCTTAAACCTTCCTTCGGTATTGGATTGCGTTACGCTTTACGACCAAAGGAAAAACTAAACCTTCGTGTGGATGCAGGATTTGGTAAGCAGTCACAGGGAACTTATATTAACATTGGTGAATCCTTCTAAATGTTTAAAAAGATAAGCGTAAGGTCATTGCTCATTCTGTCCATCGCACTCACCATTGTGAGCGCTGTCATTACGTACCTGAACGTGCAGCAAAAAAAAGAAGCCGTTTCACTTGTCATACACAATTATAAGGTAATCCAGGCTTCAACAAAGCTGCTCTCCCTCTTAAAAGACGTGGAGATTGGTCACAAAGGTTATTTGATCACGACTGATAAATCCTTCCTTCAACCATATGAAGAGGCGTTACTCGATATCAATCACGACATTGATACATTGACACAACTGGTAAAGGACAATCCGCGCCAGATTGAGATATTAAAACAAAAACTCGTCCCGCTGGTAGACCAGAAAATGACCAGCCTGAATGAAAGTCTCTTAATTCTTAAAAATTTTGGGCGTGATAGTGCCTCTCACTTTACCGGTATGAGAATTGTGAAAGCAAATATGGATAGCATTCATTTCTGGACCTCCAATTTTATCCTTTACGAGCAGGCCCTGTTGAAAGAGCGGAGCGAGGATTTGGAACGGACATATTTTTTTACGGATGTGGTCCGTTTTTCAAGTTTTATGGTGATTGGTATTATTTCAATTGCAGCGCTAATTACTATTGCAAATAAGGAAAATGACAACAAGAGATTGTTAATTGAATTGCAGCAGTTTAATCAACAATTGGAGTACAAAGTGAAGGAACGAACCCGCCAATTGGAAGAAGCAAACAAAAACCTAGTCCGACTAAATGAGGAGAAGAATCATTTCCTCGGAATTACAACACATGATCTCAAGGCACCCCTGGCTGGAATTTCAGGACTACTCGAACTGATGAAATTGGAAAAAGTACCCTTGTCGGGCAAGCATCTTGAATATATACAGCTTATGGAGGATACATGCCAGGACATGTTACGCCTTATTTCTGACCTGCTTGATCTTAGCCGTATCGAACAGGGTACTACAAACACAACCATCAGGGAAATTTCAATTCCAAAAGTAATTGGTCAGTTGGAAGACCACTTTCGCTCATGGGCACTTCGAAAGAATATTAAATTGATCTTCGACAATCAGGTATCCGGAAAAGAACTGTTTACGGACCAGGACATACTGATCAGAATTCTGGATAACATGATTTCAAATGCGATCAAATTTTCTGCAAAAAATAAAGAAGTAAAAGTTTCAATTTCACGCGAAAATTCGTTCTTTCGTTTTTCAGTTGCCGACCAGGGTCCAGGAATTCGGGATGAAGAAAGAATGAAATTATTCCGACGATTTCAAAAACTTAGCGCTCGACCCTCCGATGGAGAAAGTTCTTCGGGATTGGGATTATCCATAGTAAAAGATTTAGTGGAATTTTTAAATGGCACGATTGAAGTGGAAAGTGAATTTGGAAACGGTGCTGAATTTATTGTAAAGCTTCCCACATCATAAGAAATCAAGTGTCTTTGAAGATGGTAACTTGTTTCAGGTCAGGAACCCGGAGTATCGATGCCGGGATTCAACTTCATCGGCAATCAATGGTTCACCTGCAGCGAAAAACGTGGGAATAAGTTCATCAATAGCTTCAGTTTGATGAGCTAAAAAACAATAAGATTATTACCTTTGCCATCTGTTTATAGAAGCAACCCAGTTTCAAACGATTGTTCTGCAACGTGAATACTAGCAAAAAAATCCACATCCTTGTCCCTCTACTCTTTCTGACCATTGAATCTATAATTATCAACCCATTTCAAGTTTTTGGTGCTTCCTTTTCTACCTTGGGATTTAAATCCACGTTAATCCCTAAAACTGATAGAGAAGAGCCACTTCCTATAATTGTTGAAGAGGAGGAAGAGTCTGCATCCTCAGAAAACAAAAGAGAATTCATATCGTTTACTCCGGTTCGGCGTTTGTCTCAACCGAATAGCGTTAACCAAATGGAGTTGACCACCACCGGGCTTTCCTATTTAAATCGTAAGTCTTTTCAAGTCCTGCTGTGTATCCGTATCTGAATATCAGATTGATCTAAACTCAAAATCAATCCGATAAATAAATTTAAAATTCTTGTTCTTTTGCAGGAAAGCATCTACAGTGGACCTTTCATATTTTCAGGTTATTGGATTGAGGGCGATACAATAAAGCAATATTTAAATAGTTTAGTTCTGTAGGTTTTTAAGTAAATTATTATCCAGTGAATTCCAATCGAAGAAATTTTATGAGAAAGATTTTGGGAATTTTAGCATGGCTGATTTCCTTTCCTTATTCTAGTGTGACGGAAGCCCAAACGGTTGATACGTTAAAAGTTACATTTCCACAAGTGGAGGGGGTTTTTCTTCAAAATAATTATCGTTTGCTGGCCCAGCGGTTTAATATCACAGGAGCAGAAGGAGCCATTCGACAGGCAAGGCTTTGGAATAATCCATTGTTGTTCGTTGAAACTAATCTGTATAATCCGTTGAATAAAAAGATTTTAAACTTCGGTGAAACTAATTTTAAATGGTTTGATGGAAGCCCTGTGAATGGGCAGCTTCAAATACAATTAAATCAACTTTTCCTATTAGCTGGAAAAAGGAGTAAAATGATTCACCTCGCTCAAACCAACCGGGAAATTCAGGTAGCTATATTTTCGGATCTTCTACGTGCCCTGCACTATGAACTGTTTCACTCCTATACGTTGCTTTACTATGACATTGAAAGCATTAATATACTTAGAGAAGAGGAAACACAATTGGTAAGGCTGATCGATATTGAATCGATAGCGTTGGAAAAAGGAGCCGTTTCCGGCTATGAGGTTACTCGACTTCAATTTGAATTACAAGATATACGCACATCGATCAAGGAACAATTGGATCAGGTAGCCGATGATGAGAATGCCCTTCGCACCCTTCTCAGTTCAGATCCGTTTATTTTTTATAAACCCCAGCGGGCTCCGGAAGATCAAGAGCCGCCGATGCTTACAAGTCAGCTTCTGGATTCAGCTTTAGCTAATCGACCTGAAATGAAAATTACGCAATATTCATTGGAGTATAATCAAACTAATATATCGCTGCAAAAGGCGTATTCCGTGCCGGATCTGAATTTGGGTGCTAATTACGATCGCAGCGGTAATGCTTGGTACAATTACACCGGCATTAATATGGCTTTAAATTTGCCCTTGTTTAATAGAAATCAAGGAAATATTAAAATTGCAGAGCAGCAATTTCTTCAATCACAAATCCAACGAAGGCAAACAGAATTTACTATTAAGGAAGAAGTAATGAATGCTTTCCAAAAATGGCAGAATAGCCTTAATCAGAAGAAACTAGTGCGCCCTGAATACGAGGGAAGTCTCCAGGACATAAGCCAGGCAGCCACGGAAAATTATAACAAGCGGACGATTGGCCTCCTTGATTACCTGGATAAAATTAAAACAGCCCGTAATGCTCAACTTAATTTGTTCAATCTTAAACAGTCGTTAGCGCTTTCCCAGGAATTCGTCAACTTCATCACCAACTCAAAAATATTTAAATGAAAAATAGTAAGGTAACAAGCCTCGCCCTGGTGGTCAGTTTATTGGTCAGTTGTGTTAATAAACCTACTGACAAGCTATCTTCACAAGATGCAGAAAATACTACTCAGGTGTATAAGATCGACTCGGTTCGTTATGTTAGCCTCAACGAGGAAACACGTTTGAACGGCAATGTAGATTTTGATCAGAATAGCATTGTAAAAATTTATTCACTTGTCAGTGGCCGTGTTTCGGAAGTGAAGGCAGACTTAGGTACCCACGTGGAGAAGGGAACAGAACTCGCCCTGGTCGAAAGCCCGGATATCGTAAATTACATCAACAACTTTCAACAAGACAAACTTACCCTGGAGGTGGCAGATAAAAATTATGAAAACGTAAAAGAATTGTATCAAGCAAAGTTTTCATCTCAAATTGACCTGATTTCGGCTAAACGTGATTACGAAAAATCGAAAGAGGAATTTGAAAAATCATCCAATCTATTAAAGCTTTTTGGTGGCTATAAACAGGGTGAAACAGGATATATGAAAATTAAGTCACCTATAACAGGTTTTGTAGTTGATAAAAATGTGAACCCCGGAATGGACATACGCAGTGATAACACGAATCCTCTTTTCACCATCTCTGATCTAAAAACTGTATGGGTAATGGCCAATGTCTACGAGACTGACATCTCCCGGATTTATAAGGGAATGAATGTTTCAATCAAAACGCTGGCCTATCCTGACAAGGAATTCAACGGACAAATTTCAAATATTAATTCAGTCATTGACCATGAAGCAAAAGTTTTAAGGGTACGCATTCTTATTCAAAATCCGGAAGGATTCCTCAAGCCTGACATGTTTGCGTCTATTCTGCTAAATCATCCATTGGAAAGGAAGGCCCTGGCAATAAATCCAAAAGCAGTAGTCTTTGACAATAATCTTTATTATGTCGTTTCCGTTGTTGGTAAAAAACTTGAAAAGAAGGAAGTTAAGATTATCAGCACCACTTCTCGATATACGTTTATTTCTGGTGACCTGAAGCCAGGAGATATTGTCATAGCTGAAGGAAGCCTTCTCGTTTACAATAGTTTGAACTGATCAGCATGAAACAGTTTATCAGTGCAATTGTAAATTACTCGATTACCAACCGGGTAGCCATATTCTTTCTTACTGGTGCAATGATCATTGGAGGCATCGTCGCCTTTATCAATACGCCTATTGAAACGTTCCCGGATGTTACTAATACGAATGTACTTATTATCACACAGTGGCCCGGAAGAAGCTCTGAAGAAATCGAACGGTTCGTCAGTATTCCAATTGAAACTGAAATGAACTCAGTGACCCGCAAAGCATCAATGCGGTCAATTTCCCTTTTTGGTTTATCCGTCATTACCATCATTTTCGATGACGGTGTGCTTGATTTTAATGCACGCGTTGAAGTAGCGAACCGCTTAGTGAATGTTGACTTACCGGATGGCGCGAGCACTCAAATTGAACCACCCTATGGACCGACAGGCGAAATTTTCCGGTACACTCTTAAAAGCGAAACAAAAGAAGTCACTGAACTCAAAACGATACAAGATTGGGTTATCATTAAAAGGCTAAAATCGGTATCAGGCATTGCAGATGTCGTTAGCTTCGGAGGAAAAGTGAAAACCATCGAAGT